>NZ_JBFBBE010000024.1:0-21326 GCF_040682555.1 Streptomyces sp. NPDC051172 | reverse complement strand
AATTGGGTTTGTTGACACCCACCAACACCGCGGGCCGCATCCGGCTCACCGGATGCGCCCCTCGTCCTGGGCTCGTTCGCCCGCGCGCGTACGTCGCTCAGCCGGCCAGGCAGGACGGTCCGAGCAGCACCTTCAGGTCGCCGAAGAGCGCAGGATCGGGCTTCACGCGATGCCGGTCCAGACGCAGGACCGTCGTCTTGGTCGGGCCCTGGAGCTTGATGCGGACCTCGCTGTCGCCCTTGTGGTGGCTGAGGATCTCGCCGAGGCGGCTGACCATCGGCGGGGTGACCCTCGTCGCCGGGATGGTGAGGATCACGGGCGCGTTGGTGCCCGCGTTGGACAGGTCCGGGACCTGGAGTTCCATCGCCACCAGCCGCGGCACGTCCTCGCGCTTGTCGAGGCGGCCCTTGACGAACACGACGGCGTCCTCGACGAGTTGGGTCGACACCAGCTGGTAGGTCGCCGGGAAGAACATGCACTCGATGGAGCCCGCGAGGTCCTCGACGGTGGCGATCGCCCAGGCGTTGCCCTGCTTGGTCATCTTGCGCTGCAGGCCCGAGATGATGCCGCCGATGGTGACGACCGCGCCGTCCGCGTGCTCACCGCCGGTCAGCTGGGAGATACCCGCGTCGGCCTTGTCGGACAGCACGTGCTCCAGACCGAAGAGCGGGTGGTCGGAGACGTACAGACCGAGCATCTCCCGCTCCTGGGCGAGCAGATAGGTCTTGTCCCACTCCTCGGTGGTGAACTCCACGTCGAGTCCGAAGCCGGGCTCGTTGCTCTCCTCCTCGCCCATGCCGCCGAAGAGGTCGAACTGGCCCTCGGCCTCCTTGCGCTTGACCGCGACCACGTTGTCGATCATCGGCTCGAAGTGCGCGGTGAGGCCCTTGCGGGTGTGCCCCAGGGTGTCGAACGCGCCCGCCTTGATCAGCGACTCCGTGGTGCGCTTGTTGCACGCGACCGCCTCGACCTTGTCGAGGTAGTCGGGGAAGGAGGCGTACTTGCCCTTGGCATTGCGGCTCTTGATGATCGACTCGACCACGTTGGTGCCGACGTTGCGGACGGCCTCGAGGCCGAAGAGGATCACGTCGTCGCCCTGGGCGGCGAAGTTGTGCACCGACTCGTTGACGTTCGGCGGGAGCACCTTGATGCCCATGCGGCGGCACTCGTTGAGGTAGACCGCCGATTTGTCCTTGTCGTCCTTGACGGAGGTCAGCAGCGCGGCCATGTACTCGGCCGGGTAGTTCGCCTTGAGGTAGGCCGTCCAGTAGGAGACCAGTCCGTACGCGGCCGAGTGCGCCTTGTTGAAGGCATAGCCGGCGAAGGGGACCAGCACGTCCCACAGGGCCTGGATGGCCTCGTCGCTGTAGCCGTTCTTCTGGGCGCCGGCCTGGAAGATGGTGAAGTTCTTCGCCAGTTCGTCGGGCTTCTTCTTGCCCATCACTCGGCGCAGGATGTCGGCCTCGCCGAGCGAGTAGCCGGCGATGATCTGGGCGGCCTTCTGCACCTGCTCCTGGTAGACGATCAGGCCGTAGGTGACGTCCAGGACCTCCCTGAGGGGCTCCTCCAGCTCCGGGTGGATCGGGGTGATCTCCTGGAGCTTGTTCTTGCGCAGGGCGTAGTTGGTGTGCGAGTCCATGCCCATCGGGCCGGGACGGTAGAGCGCGGAGACGGCGGAGATGTCTTCGAAGTTGTCGGGCTTCATCAGACGCAGCAGCGAACGCATGGGGCCGCCGTCGAACTGGAAGACGCCGAGCGTCTCGCCGCGCTGGAGCAGTTCGAAGGTCTTGGGGTCGTCCAGCGGGAGGCTCAGCAGCTCCAGGTCGACGCCCTTGTTGGACTTCACCATCTTGACGGCGTCGTCCATGATCGTCAGGTTGCGCAGGCCGAGGAAGTCCATCTTCAGCAGGCCGAGCGACTCGCAGCTCGGGTAGTCCCACTGCGTGATGGTCACGCCGTCGGTGTGGCGCACCCACACAGGCACGTGCTCGGTGATGGTCTCGCTGGACATGATCACGCCGGCGGCATGCACACCCATCTGCCGGACCAGGCCCTCGACGCCCTTGGCCGTGTCGATGACCTTCTTCACGTCCGGCTCGTTCTCGTACATCCCGCGGACCTCGCCCGCCTCCGAGTAGCGGGGGTGCGAGGGATCGGTGATGCCGTTGAGGTCGATGCCCTTGCCGAGGACGTCGGCGGGCATCGCCTTGGTGATGCGGTCGCCCATGGCGTACGGGTAGCCCAGCACGCGCGCGGAGTCCTTGATCGCGTTCTTGGCCTTGATCTTGCCGTACGTGCCGATCATGGCGACCTTGTCGGCGCCGTACTTCTCGGTCACGTACCTGATCACCTCGACGCGCCGACGCTCGTCGAAGTCGATGTCGACGTCGGGCATGGAGACGCGCTCGGGGTTGAGGAACCGCTCGAAGATCAGACCGTGCGGGATCGGGTCGAGGTCGGTGATGCCCATGGCGTACGCGACGATCGAGCCGGCCGCGGAGCCTCGGCCGGGGCCGACCGCGATGCCGTTGTTCTTGGCCCACATGATGAAGTCGGCGACGACGAGGAAGTAGCCCGGGAACCCCATCTGGATGATGACGTCCATCTCGTACTCGACCTGCTTCTGGCGGTCCTCGGGGATGCCGTCGGGGAAGCGGCGCTCCATGCCGCGGCGGACCTCCTCCTTGAACCAGGTGACCTCGGTGTAGCCCTCGGGGATGTCGAACTTCGGCATGAGGTTCTTCGCCTCGAACATGCCGTTGGTGTCGACCTGTTCGGCCACCAGGAGGGTGTTGCGGCAGCCCTCCTGCCAGGCGTCCGAGGAGTCGATGGCGTACATCTCGTCCGTGGACTTCAGGTAGTAGCCGGTGCCGTCGAACTTGAAGCGGTCCGGGTCGGAGAGGTTCTTGCCGGTCTGGATGCACAGCAGGGCGTCGTGGGCGGTCGCCTCGTGCGCGTACGTGTAGTGCGAGTCGTTGGTGACCAGCGGCGGGATGCCGAGCTTCTTGCCGATGTCGAGGAGGCCGTCACGGACCCGGCGCTCGATCTCGATGCCGTGGTCCATCAGCTCCAGGAAGTAGCGGTCCTTGCCGAAGATGTCCTGGTACTCGGCGGCCGACTTCAGCGCCTCGTCGTACTGGCCGAGCCGCAGGCGGGTCTGGAGCTCGCCGGAGGGGCAGCCGGTGGAGGCGATCAGGCCCTCGGACCACTGGGAGATGGTCTCCTTGTCCATACGGGGCCACTTCTGCAGCCAGCCCTCGGCGTACGCGTCCGAGGAGAGGCGGAAGAGGTTGTGCAGACCCGTCTCGTTCGCCGCCCAGATCGTCTTGTGGGTGTAGCCACCGGAACCGGAGACGTCGTCGCGCTTCTGGTGCGGCTGGCCCCACTGGATCTTGCGCTTGTTGCGCCGTGACTCGGGAGCGACATATGCCTCGATGCCGATGATCGGGGTGACCCCGGCCTTCTTCGCGGAATGGAAGAAGTCGTACGCCCCGTGCAGGTTGCCGTGGTCGGACATGGCGATGTGGGTCATGCCCATCTCGTTGCACGCGTTGAACATGTCCTTGAGCCGCGCGGCACCGTCCAGCAGCGAGTACTGGGTGTGGACGTGCAGGTGCGTGAACGGCGGCTTTGACACGGTTCGGCCTCCAAAGGAAACGCGCGGCGACGGGCTGGCGGACAGTCCTGGGGTCAGCGTCGAAGTCTATGCCTCGGGACTGACAATCCGAGGGCTGCCCCGCGTACCTTCACTGCGAGGATCGCGGGCACTTCCGCGCACCCTCGACCGTTGGCCAAACAGAAACGCAGTCGTACACATCCAGGCACCAGGAGGCACCCCGCGATGTCGGTTCCCCAGCTCAACGACGAGCAGCGCGGCGAGGAGATCCTCGCCGTCTTCGACACCGCCTTCGGCCGGCTCCTGGCCGCCGACCCGGCCGCGTTCCGCGTGAAGTTCCGCAAGATGGCCGCCTCGGCCTTCGCGTTCTACCGGGGCACGGCGTGCCTCTTCTACCACGACCTGGACACAGAGAAGAGGGGCGGCCCGTACCTGGACGAGCGCACCTCGCGCGTGTGGATCCACGGCGACCTGCACGCGGAGAACTTCGGCACGTACATGGACGCGAACGGCCGCCTGATCTTCAACGTCAACGACTTCGACGAGGCCTACGTCGGCCCCTTCACCTGGGACCTGAAGCGGTTCTCCGCCTCCATCGCCCTGATCGGCTACGCGAAGGCGCTCGCCGACGACCAGATCACCGAGCTGGTCGAGGTGTACGCGGGCGCGTACCGCGAGCGCATCCACGCCCTGGCGACCGGCGCGAAGAGCGACGAGGTGCCTCCCTTCACGCTCGACACCGCGCAGGGGCCGCTCCTGGACGCCCTGCGTGACGCGCGCTCCCTGACCCGCTTCGGGCTGCTGGACTCGATGACGGAGATCCGCGACTTCGAGCGCCGCTTCGCGCCCGGCGGCGGCTCCATCGAGCTGGACGCTGCCACCCGCTACAAGGTCCTCGCCGCCTTCGACGGCTATCTGGAGACGCTGCCGGACGCCTCCCTGGCCCGCCCGGACTCGTACCGGGTGAAGGACGTGGTCGGACGCCGCGGCATCGGCATCGGATCGGCCGGTCTGCCGTCGTACAACATCCTTCTGGAGGGCCACAGCGACGCCCTGGAGAACGATGTGGTGATCTACATCAAGCAGGCCCAGACCCCGGCCGTCTCCCGGCACATCACCGACCCGGCGATCCGCGACTACTTCCAGCACGAGGGCCACCGCACGGTGATCTCCCAGCGCGCCCTGCAGGCGCACGCGGACCCGTGGCTGGGCTGGACCGAGCTCGACGGTGCGGGCCAGCTGGTCGCCGAGGTGTCGCCGTACGCCGTCGACCTGGACTGGGGCGACATCGACGACCCGGAGGAGATCGCGGCAGTCGTCGCCGACCTCGGCCGGGCCACGGCCACCATGCACGCGGCGGCGGACGACCAGTCCGGTGAATCCCTGGTGCCGTTCTCCACCGAGCGCGCCATCGACGCGGCGATCGCCGCCGACGAGGACGGTTTCGCGGGCGTCCTGACCGACTTCGCGCACGGGTACGGCGCACGCGCGCGTGCCGACCACCAGATCTTCGTGGACCTGTTCCGCAACGGCCGGATCCCGGGTCTCTGACGGTCTGCTGTCGGTCCGCCGTCTCACAGGGCACTTTTAGGGGTCCCTTACAGGACCACGTGACAGACTCTCCACGCTATGGACATATCCGGGACCCGCATCAGAGCGCTTCGCGCGGCGCTGTTCACGGCACTCGTCGTGACGCTCAGCACCGCGTCGCACGTGCTGCTGTCGCGGGTCCCGCTGCCGCTCAACACGGTGGCCGCCGTCGCCGCCGCCGTGTTCACGGTCGCCTACGCCCTGGCCGGCCGCGAGCGCGGTTTCGGTCGGATCGCCGCCCTGCTGATCCCGCTGGAGCTGGCTGCCGACACGGTCTTCACCACCGGCCAGCACGTCTGCTACGGCCGCGCCGGAGGCCCCGTCGCGGGCCCCCTGCGCTCGGTCGGCTTCGACGTGCTGTGCGGCAACGGCACCGGCATCGGCTCCGGGGCGACCGCCCCGCTGGCCCGCGTGACCGGCACCGGCACCGACCGGCTCGCCGCCCTGCTCGCCCACGCCGACCCGGCCACCGCCTGGCTGCTGCTGGCCGCTCATGTCGGCGTCGGCCTGCTGGCCGCCGCCTGGCTGCGCCGCGGCGAGCGGGCGCTGGCCCAGCTGGTCCGCGCCGTGACCGCGACCACCTTCCGTCCGCTGCTGCTGGCGGTCGCCGCGGTGACGGTCCGGCCGGCCGCGCCGGCGCCCCGCGTCCAGCACACCGGTCGCCCCGCGGCCGTCGCCCGCGAGCGGATCCTCGTGCACTCCCTGGGACGGCGTGGCCCGCCCTGCCCGGTCGTCTTCGCCTGAGCGACACCCGGTGCGCTGCCCTGCACGCACCGTCATTGCGCACAGCACCTGAGCACGACCAGTCCCCCACACGTATCCCGCGTACGACGTATGCGGGTCCCACATGGAGAACACCGACATGAGCAAGCGGAACAACCAGGCCTCGAAGACGGCGGCCCGAGAGCGGCTGCGGCAGGAGCGCGAGCGCCAGGCCAAGAGGGCCAAGGCCAAGCGGCAGGTCATCGTGGCCGGCTCGATCGTGGCCGTACTGGCGGCGGCGGGCGGCATAGGTTACGCCGTCGTCCAGGCCAACAAGCCCAGCGGCTGGGATGCGGTGAAAAAGGAGAGCCTGGTCAAGCCGGCCAACAGCACGGGGACGGACGGTACGACCGTCGTCATCGGAAAGAGCACCGCCAAGAAGACCCTCGTGATGTACGAGGACCCGCGCTGCCCGGTCTGCGCCCAGTTCGAGCAGACGGTCGGCTCGACGGTCAAGCAGGATCTCGATGCCGGCAAGTTCAAAATTCAGTACGTCGGCGCGACGTTCATCGACAACAACATCCCGGGCGAAGGCTCAAAGAACGCGCTGAGTGCACTGGGCGCGGCCCTGAACGTCAGCCCCGAGGCCTTCCTCGAGTACAAGACCGCTCTCTACTCGACGAAATACCACCCGGACGAGCAGGACGACAAGTTCAAGAGCGACGACTACCTGATCAAGGTGGCGAACACGGTGGGCGCCCTCAAGAACAACACGGCGTTCCAGAATGCCGTGAAGAAGGGGACCTACGACAAGTGGGCCCTCGTGATGGGCAGCAAGTTCGACACGGATGGAAAGAAGTACGGCTTCCAGGGGACCCCGACGCTGCTCATGGACGGCAAGATCGTCACCGGCAGCGACGGCAAGAACGCCCCCATGTCGGTCGCCGACTTCAATACCGCAATACAGAAGGCTCTCAACTCCTAGTTCTGCAGCCCACGGAAATGGGAAGTGTCCCGGGCCGGCTTCAGGCCCGGGACGCTTCCCATTCGATTTACGACTCAAAGTTCAGACGATTACGCCTCGACCCGGGTGTGGTTGCAGAACTCATGAGGGCCGCAGTCCTTGACGAAACACACGAGGACGGCTTCGCCCCGGGACGATGAAGTCGCTTTCCGACGGGAATCGCGGCGCGGAAAAAGCGCTCCCACCGGGGAACATTTCGGCCAGATGCTTTCCGGAAACCCTGTGGTGGGCTCCATCGGCAGCCGGTTGAACCAAGGTTCGCAAGATGACCTTGGTAGGAATGCGAGGATGCACATGGGATTCCGCGCTGATCATGAGCGGCATTGCGATGAACGTGGCGACCGCGGGCACAGCGGCTGCCGCAGCCCTGCGATCACGTGTCGGCGAGCAACATATCCAACGGGGTTGTCGTGGTCGTGGGCGGCGCGACGGCGTACCAGGAGCCCGCGTCGGAGTGCACGGCGCTGAGGAGCATGGCGCCGGGCCAATGGGCCCGAGGGGGCGTTTTGGCGTGATGGAGGCGGCACCGGACGGCGAATGCGAACCGTGACGCACCTGACGTTCCGCTTCAAAGGGAGGACCGGCGGCGGGGCGGGGCTCGGACCTGTCGCCTCACCCCCCCGACCGCCTGGCTGCAGGCCGCCGAGACCACCGGTGGCATCCCCACAGCCCGCGCAGGCGGACGGGACCTGCCGGCATGGTCCTGGATCTCGACGCCACTTGGTCACCTGCCACTACGAGCGGGGAGCGGCCCTCCAGGGCTGACGCCGCAAGGGCCGGCGCCGAGGGGAAGTCCGGCCTCCGCATGAAGAGCGAGCGAACATTCCGGGTTCGCCCGCTCTCACGCATACTGATCAGTAACCTGTTCGGTCGTGACCAGTCGATACAGATCATCCGAGGCGTCCCAGGCCCTCGACTCGCTCTCCCCGCGCCGCCGTACGGTCGTCAAGGCCGCGGCGGCGAGCGCTGTCCTGGCCGGACCGCTCGCCGCCGCGCTCCCGGCCCGCGCGGCCGCGGACGCCCCCGCCTTCCTGCACGGTGTCGCCTCCGGCGACCCGCTGCCCGACGGCATCCTGCTGTGGACCCGGGTGACGCCCACCGCCGAGGCCATACCCGGCTCGGGGCTCGGCCCGGACACCGAGGTCAGCTGGGTCGTCGCCAAGGACAAGGCGCTGACGAACATCGTCGCCAAGGGCTCGACCACGGCCAGTGCCACCTCCGACCACACCGTCAAGGCGGACGTCCGGGGCCTGGAGCCGGCCACCGACTACTGGTTCCGGTTCTCCGCCGGCCCGACCGACTCCCCTCTCGCCCGCACCCGCACGGCGCCCGCCGCGGACGCCGCCGTGCCGGGCCTGCGCTTCGGCGTGGTCACCTGCGCCAACTGGGAGGGCGGCTACTTCGCCGCGTACCGCCATCTCGCGGCCCGCAACGACCTGGACGCCTGGCTGCACCTCGGCGACTACATCTACGAGTACAAGTCCGGCGAGTACGCGGCCCGCGGCACGGTCGTCCGCCCGCACGCACCGGCGAACGAGATCATCACCCTCGCCGACTACCGCACCCGGCACGGCAAGTACAAGACCGACCCGGATCTGCAGGCCCTGCACCACAAGGCGCCGGTCGTCGCGATCTGGGACGACCACGAGTTCGCCGACAACGCGTGGTCCGGCGGTGCGGTCAACCACACCGAGGGCGCCGAGGGCACCTGGACCGACCGCAAGGCGGCCGCCAAACAGGCCTACTTCGAGTGGATGCCGGTCCGCCCTGCGATCGCGGGCACCACCTACCGCCGGCTGCGCTTCGGCAAGCTCGCCGACCTCTCCCTCCTGGACCTGCGCTCCTTCCGCTCCCAGCAGGCGTCCACCGGTTCCGGCTCGGTCGACGACCCGGACCGCACGATCACCGGGCGGGCCCAACTCGACTGGCTGAAGGCCGGATTGAAGGCCTCCGACACCACCTGGCGACTGGTCGGCAACTCGGTGATGATCGCGCCGTTCATCATCGGCTCGCTCACCGCCGACCTGCTCAAGCCGCTGGCCAAGCTGCTGAGCCTGCCGCAGGACGGCCTCGCCGTGAACACCGACCAGTGGGACGGCTACACCGACGACCGCCGCGAGCTGCTGGCCCATCTCACCTCGAACGGGATCGGCAACACCGTCTTCCTGACCGGCGACATCCATATGGCGTGGGCCAACGACGTACCGGTGGACGCCGGGACGTATCCGCTGTCGGCTTCGGCCGCCACGGAGTTCGTCGTCACCTCGGTGACCTCCGACAACCTCGACGACATCGTCAAGGTCCCCGAGGGCACGGTCTCCGCGATCGCCTCGCCGATCATCAAGGCGGCCAACCGGCACGTCCACTGGGTCGACACCGACCGCCACGGCTACGGCGTCCTGGACATCACCGCCGAGCGCGCGCAGATGGACTACTACGTCCTGTCCGACCGCACGAAGGCCGACGCGACCTCGGCCTGGGTGCGTTCGTACCGCACGCGCACCGGTACCCAGAAGGTCGAGCGGACGTACGACCCCGTATAGAGGGCCAGAGGGCCAGAGGGCTTCTAGAGAGTCTCGAGGAAGCCGAGCGCCACCCGCCAGGTGGCCTCGGCGGCCTCCTCGTCGTAGTCCGGCAGCCCGGGGTCGGTGTAGAGGTGGCCCGCCCCCGCGTATCGGTAGACCTCGACGTCCGCGCCCGCCCTGCCCATCTGCAGATACCAGGCGCTCAGCCAGTCGTCCGTCTCGAACGGGTCCGGCTCGGCGACATGCAGCTGGACCGGCAGCTCGTCCACGGACGCGTTGGGCGCGATGTCCGACGTGCCGTGCAGAAGCAGCAGGCCGTGCGCCTTCTCGTCGCCGAGCGCGAGAGTCTGGGCGATGGAGGCGCCGAGCGAGAAGCCGGCGTACACAAGACCCCGCTCGGAGTAGGGCGCGGCGGCCAGGACGGCTCTCTTGAGCAGCTCGTCCTTGCCGATCTCGTCGTTGAAGGCCATGCCCTCCTCGACCGTCTCGAACGTACGCCCATCGAAGAGGTCCGGGGTCCACACCTCGTGCCCGGCGCCGCGCAGCCGGTCCGCGGACTCGCGCACCGCGGGCCGCAGACCGTAGGTCGAGTGAAAGAGCATGATGTTCATGAGGCCATCGTGCCAGCCGGGACTGACACCGCGGCCTCGCGGGCATACCCCCTACGAGCCCGAACTCACATGTTCATGACCCCCCGGAGCCGGTTAGGTTCGCAGGCATGGAGAACGTACTCCGCCCGCTGATCGTGATCGGCGGCTCGGTCGTGCTCACGCTGCTCATCGGCTGGGCCACCGATCTGCTGCTGCGCAAAGCCGACGAACGGCACGGCGAGACCCCGCTGTGGGGGTTGCTGCGCCGCGGCCGTATCCCCTACCAGCTGGTGCTGTGCTCGGCCATGCTCAGAGGCTCCTACGACCAGGCGCAGCTGCTGCAGGAGCACGAGGTCGGCATCGGCCGGACGCTGACCCTGGTGCTGATCGGGTCGACGGCCTGGGTGGTGATCCGTATCGCGGCGGCCGTCGTGGAGACGTCCTACTCCCGTTACGCCCGCCTCCACCACGACCCCGCCCGGGTGCGGCGCGTACGCACCCAGGTGTCGCTGATCATGAGGGTGGTCGCGGCGATCGTCGGCGTGGTGGCCGCGGCCGCGATGCTGCTGACGTTCCCGGCGATGCGCGCCGCGGGTGCCTCGCTGCTGGCCTCGGCCGGCGTCCTCGGCATCGTCGCCGGTGTCGCCGCCCAGTCGACGCTCAGCAACCTGTTCGCGGGCCTGCAGATCGCCTTCGGCGACATGGTGCGGCTCGGCGACACGGTCGTGGTGGACGGCGAGTGGGGCACGGTCGAGGAGATCACGCTGACCTTCCTGACCGTACGGACCTGGGACGAGCGCCGGATCACCATGCCGGTCTCGTACTTCACCTCGAAACCCTTCGAGAACTGGTCCCGCGGCAGCAGCCAGATGACGGGCATCGTCTACTGGCACCTCGACCACTCGGCGCCGGTGGAGCTGATGCGCGACAAGCTCCGCGACATCCTGCGCGGGTGCTCGGCCTGGGACGGCCGCAGCTACGGGCTGGCCGTCACGGACACCACCCCGAACACCATGCAGGTGCGGGCCCTGGTGACGGCCAAGGACGCGGACGACATATGGACGGTTCGGGTCACCGTCCGCGAGCAGATGGTCCGCTGGCTGTGCGAGCAGCACCCGTACGCCCTGCCCCGCGTCAACACCACGGACGCGGCGCTGCCGTCGAGCCGACGCTCCTTCGACGGCTTCTCGGACGGCGCCGCCCACCGCACACCCGCGCCGAGGACCGGCCGCGGCTAGGCCTCAGTGGCCGCGCTCCGCACCCCCGTTGACCTGGATGACCTGCGAGGTGACGTGCCCGGCGCCCGGTGAGGCGAGCCAGTGCAGGGTCGCGGCCACGTCGCCGGGGGTGCCGGCGCGCTTGTCCAGGGTGTCGTCGACGAGCCGTGCGCGCCGCGCGGGGTCGATCTGCGGGCCGAAGAACTCGGTGTCCTCGATGTACCCGGGCGCGACCACGTTGGCGGTGATCCCGCGCGGCCCCAGCTCCCGGGCGAGGTCGTGGGCGTACGGGTGCAACGCGGCCTTGGCGCCGCCGTACGCCCCGCTGCCGGACCCCCGGTAGGCGGCGATGGAGCTGACGAACAGCACCCGCCCGCCCGGCGTGGCCAGCCGGTCCTTCAGGGCCTCCGTGAGCAGCGCGGCGGTGAGGGTGTTGATCCGGAAGTTGACGGTCCAGTTGTGTGCGACACGGTCGAGCGGGTCCTCGCTCTCGGCGGCGGGCTCCAGCTGCCCGGTGCCCCCGGCACCGTGGATCAGTACGTCCACGGTCCCGAACTCCCGCTCCACGAAGTCGGCGACCCCGCGCACGGCAGCCGGATCGCTCAGATCCGCCGCGTAGGCCGAAGCGCCCGGCACCGCGGCCTTCTCCAGCACCTCCGCCCGCCGCCCGAGCAGCAGGACCCGGTCCCCGTCCGCCGCGAAGACCTGCGCCGCGGCAAGTCCAATCCCCGTACCGCCACCGCTGATTACGACATTACGAGCCATGATCCGACCCTACGCACCGCAAGCCGCCGACGTCGAACGACCCGTGGGGGTCACCGCAGACTCCGTACGTCGAGATGGCGCAGCACCCGGTCCACGACCTCCGGATCCGCCCCTGGCTCGCTGCGCGCGGCCAGCACCTCGTGCCGTGCCGCGCTGAGCAGCTCGCCCTGGATCCGCCGCACCCGCTTCAGCCGGCGCACGCGGTGTTCATGCGCCTCCCGCCGCTCCTCGTCCCCCATCTCGGGGCTGATCCGCACCCCGATCTCGAAGGCCCGCCGCAGCATCTGCTCGGACAGCTCCTCCGGCAGCTCCTCGACCTGCTCGATCTCCTTCAGCCGCCGCTTGGCCGCCTTGGCCGCCCGGACGGCGAGGGACTTCTCGAACTCCTTCTCCCGCTCCGTGTCGGCCTGCACCCCCAGCCGCTTCACCAGCCACGGCAGGGTCAGCCCCTGCAGCACCAGCGTCCCCATGATCACCCCGAAGGCGATGAACACGATCTCGTCCCGGTCGGGAAAGGCCGAACCGTCGTCGGTCTTCAGCGGAATCGCCAGCGCCAACGCGACCGAGGCCACTCCCCGCATCCCCGACCACCACATGACGACGGTCTCCCGCACACTCATCGGGATGTCCTCGTCGTAGTCCCGTTTGGCGTGCAGCCGCTTGGTGAGCCAGGTCGCCGGCAGCAGGTACACCAGTCGTACGACGACCACGACGGCCACGATCACGCCCGCCCAGCCGAGCATCTCGCCCCACCGCCCGGACGCCGTCCGGATCGCGTTGTGCAGTTCGAGGCCGATCAGCCCGAAGGCGACGCCCGTGACGAGCGTGTCGACGATGTCCCAGAACGCATGCCCGGTCAGCCGGGTCAGCACGTCGTCGGCGTCGGTGGCGTACTCGGCGAGGAACAGGGCGGTCGTGAGCACGGCGAGCACACCGGAGCCGTGCAGCTCCTCCGCGAGGACGTACGAGGCGTACGGCACGAGCAGCGTCATCCCGATCTGCAGGGTCGCGTCGCCCAGCAGATCCATGAGCCGGTTGGCGCCCCAACCGAGCGCGAGCCCGACCGCCACGGCCACCACGGCGGAGAGCACCAGATCGAGCGCGGCCCGTGCCGGTGTGAAGCTGCCGCTGACGGCGGCGGCGATCGCCACGTGGTACAGCACGATCGCCGTGACGTCGTTGAACAGGCCCTCGCCCTCCAGGATGGACACGAGCCGGCGCGGCAGCCCGAGCTGTCCGGCGACCGCGGTCGCGGCGACCGGGTCGGGCGGTGCGACGAGCGCGCCGAGTGCCACGGCGGCGGCGACGGGCAGCCCCGGCACGATCGTGTGCGCTACGACGGCCACGCACACGGTGGTGACGAAGACCAGCGCCACCGCCAGCAGGAAGATCGGCCGCCGGTTCGCCGCGAACTGCCGCCAGGACGTGCGCCGCGCCGCCGCGTACAGCAGCGGCGGGAGCAGCAGGGGCAGGATCAGATCCGGCGGGACGTCGACGTTCGGCACGAAGTCGGCCACGGCGAGCACGATCCCGAAGAGGGTCATCAGCACCGGCGCCGGCAGTCCGAACCGGTCCCCGACCGGGACGCTCACCAGGGCCCCGAGCAACAGCACGAACAGCAGGGCCAACTGATCCACGGTCAGCACTCCGGGAAGGTCGACATACGGGCAGCGGCTTTCAAGCCTGCCATGTCGCCGTCCCCGCGGGCGTTTTCGGGCTCTGCTACAGAGCGCGCCGCATCGCCCGGTGCGGGATGCCCGCCTCCGGGTACTCCGGCCCGTACGCCTCGTATCCGAGCCGCTCGTAGAACCCGAGCGCATGCGTCTGCGCGTGCAGATCCACTGCCGCGAGCCCACGCGCGCGAGCCGCGTCCTCGATGGCCCGCACAAGGGCGATGCCGACGCCGAGCCCGCGGGCCTCCTTGGCGACGGCGAGCCGCCCGAGGGACCCCACCGTCAGGTCGCCGCCGACCTTGGCCGCGGCCGCCTCCCCGTGCAGCAGCCGCCCGGTGCCGAGCGGCACCCCGTCCTCCCGCACGGCCAGCACATGCACGGCCACGGCGTCGTACGCGTCGTACTCGATGTCCTCCGGGACACCCTGCTCGCCGACGAAGACCTCCTTGCGCACCGCGAAGCACGCCTCCCGGTCGGCGGGGTCCTCGGCGACACGCACCACATACGCGCGCGTGCTCATCCGTATGTCTCCTCGCGGACCTGGTCGAGGGCCTCCTGCAGGTCGGCCGGGTAGTCGCTGGCGAACTCCACCCACTGGCCGTCCCCGGGGTGCTCGAAGCCGAGCCGGACGGCGTGCAGCCACTGGCGGGTCAGGTGCAGCCGCTTGGCGAGCGTCGGGTCGGCGCCGTACGTCAGGTCGCCGACGCAGGGGTGCCGGTGGGCGGCCATGTGGACGCGGATCTGGTGGGTGCGCCCGGTCTCCAGCTTGACGTCGAGCAGCGAGGCCGCGCGGAAGGCCTCGATGAGGTCGTAGTGCGTGACCGAGGGCTTTCCGTCGGCCGTGACCGCCCACTTGTAGTCGTGGTTGGGGTGGCGGCCGATGGGTGCGTCGATGGTGCCGCTGGTCGGGTCGGGGTGGCCCTGGACGAGCGTGTGGTAACGCTTGTCGACCGTGCGCTCCTTGAACTGGCGCTTGAGCGAGGTGTACGCGCGCTCCGACTTGGCGACCACCATCAGGCCCGAGGTGCCGACGTCGAGACGGTGCACGATGCCCTGGCGCTCGGCGGCGCCGGAGGTGGAGATGCGGTAGCCGGCCGCGGCGAGGCCGCCGATGACGGTCGGCCCGCTCCAGCCGGGGCTCGGATGGGCGGCGACACCGACCGGCTTGACGATCACGACCACGTCATCGTCGTCGTGGACGATCTCCATGCCCTCGACCGGCTCCGCGACGATCTGCACCGGCGCGGGCGCCTGCGGCATCTCGACCTCGAGCCAGGCTCCCCCGCTCACCCGCTCGGACTTGCCGACCACCGACCCGTCGACCGTGACCTTCCCCGCGGCGGCGAGCTCCGCCGCCTTGGTCCGGGAGAAGCCGAACATCCGGGAGATGGCGGCGTCGACGCGCTCGCCCTCCAGGCCGTCCGGCACGGGCAGGGTACGGATCTCGGGAATCGTGCTCACCCGACGAGTATGCCGGACACCACCGACAGCTCCCCAAACAAGCCCCTCGGCCCCTGTGCATCAGTCCTTGTGGACGGTCCCGTCCGGGTCGAGCCCCTTGAACGACAGCAGCACGATCAGGATGCCGCCGCACACGATCGCCGAGTCCGCCAGATTGAAGACGGCGAAGTCCTTGGGCGAGATGAAGTCGACGACGGCGCCCTCGAAGACTCCGGGCGAGCGGAAGATCCGGTCGGTGAGGTTGCCGAGCGCACCGCCGAGCAGCAGGCCGAGCGCGACCGCCCAGGGCAGGCTGTAGAGCTTGCGGGCGAGCCGGGCGATCACCACGATCACGGCCGCCGCGATCACCGTGAAGATCACGGTGAAGGCCGCGCCGAAGCCGAAGGCCGCGCCCGCGTTGCGGATCGCCTCGAACTGCAGCCAGTCCCCGATGATCCGGATCGGTGCGTGGTGCTCCAGCTTGGCGACCACGATCATCTTGCTGATCAGGTCGAGGGCGTACGCGAACGTGGCGACCGCGAACAGCACGGCGATACGGCGCTTGCCCCTGGGGCGTGCGGTCTCGCCCTGCTCCGGCTCGGTCCCCGCCGCCTCTGGGGTGTCCGGCGTACCGATGATGCGCTCCGCCTCTGCCACGTGAGTCCTTCAACCTAGGTGCCTGACTGAGGACGAGGGTACGACACGCGCGCGTACCGCCTCAGTACCGGCGTTCCTGCTTCTGCTTGCACTCCACGCACAGGGTGGCCCGCGGGAACGCCTGCATCCGGGCCTTGCCGATGGGGTTGCCGCAGTTCTCGCACAGGCCGTAGGTGCCGGCGTCCAGCCGCACCAGGGCGCGCTCGGTCTGCGTGAGCATCTCGCGTGCGTTGGCCGCGAGAGCCAGCTCGTGCTCGCGCGTGATGTTCTTGGTGCCGGTGTCCGCCTGGTCGTCGCCCGCGCCGTCCCCCGAGTCCCGCATCAGACCGGCGACGGCGCTCTCGGACGAGCTGATCTCGTCCCGCAGCCGCTCCATCTCGGACAGCAGCTCGGCGCGCGCCTCCTCGGCCTCCTCCGGGGTCCAGGGGTCCTCACCGGGGCGCACCGCAAGCTCGCCCGGCTCCGCCGCGGCGACCCGTGCCTTGGGTACGGCGGTCTTGGCCGCCGCGGCCGTGCCAGGAGTCTTCTTCGCAACCACCGTCGTGGCTCCCGTCTGCTCCGCGGCCTTGGCCGCGCCCGCCTTCTTGGCCGTGCTCTTCCTGCCGTCACGCTTCGCGACAGCGGTCTCCCTACCCGCCCGCCGGGCGCCGGCACCCTCGACCGCGCCCTCAGGTTTCGTGGCCGTGCTCTTCGCCGCCCCGGCCTTCCTGCGCGCGCTCTTCTTGCCGCCGCTTTCCTGCCCGTCCGTGCCGGGTTCGGCGGTCGCATCCGGGCCGACGGCTCTCCCGGCAGCCTCTCTCTTGCCTGCCGCTCTCTTCACAGCCGACTCCTTCGCCGCCGCCCCCGCCTTCTTCGCTGCCGACTGCCCAGTACCCCGTTCAGCACCTTCCCGAGCACTTCCCTCGCCTACGGCCCTGCCCCCGCCCACCTTCTCCGACAAGCCCTCCTCGGGACCGCTCTCCTCGGCAGCGCCCTCAGGAACACCGGCCTTCGGGACCGCCGCCCGACCACCACCGCCCTTCGAGGACGCTGCCTCACCACCACCGGCCTTCCTCGCAACCTCCTCACCGGCCCCCGCCCCCTCACGACGGCCCTCCTCGACCGCACCCTTCGAACCGGCAGCCTTCTTGACCGCCGCCCTTCCGCGCACGGCCTTCCTCGTAGCCACCTCACCGGCCCCGGCCCCCTCAGGACCGCCCTCCTCGGCAGCGCCCTCAGGAACGCCGGCCTTCTCGGCCGCCGCTTTCGTAGCTGCGGCCCTTTTCCCGGCAGGCCTCTTCGCCGCGGGCTTCTCTGTCCCCGCCTTCTCCGCCGACGCCTTCTCCGCCGCGCGCCTCTCGGCAGCACCCTTTCCGGCCGCCGCCCCCTTGCCGCCCGCGGTCTTCTTTACGGTGGCCGACCTCGCGGTGTCCGCAGGTCTCTCGGGTGCTTCCTCCTCGGCCGGCTTCTTCGAACGAGACGTTCCGGAGGCGGTCGCCGCCTTGGCGGACTTCTTCCCAGGGGGCGGCTTGGCCGCAACCCCCCGCACCGTCTTCACCGGCTTCGCAGCCTTCTCCGCCGCGGCGGCCGAGCTCCCCGTAGCCGCCCTGGCCGTCTTGCCCGTACGCGCCGTGGACCCTCCCCGCGCGCTCTTCCTGCCGGTCACATCCTTGGCCGCACCGCCGGAGGCCTGGGGGGACCCGTCGGACGCCGACTGCTGTACGGCGGTCTTCTTCGCCACCATGGCCGCGGCCCCTTCACATATTGTGATCTTGCACGCGAATCGTGCTGGGACGATAAATCGACTTCAGTCCCGCGGCAACGGGGCACACCGCCCGATTCGCCCGGCTCACGCACGCCGCTCCGCAAGCCTGCATGCGTTGTGCCCAGCTCCCCACGGGGTAATCCGCCGGACCGCCCGTCCCAGATTCCGAACACCCGTACCGCCCCATTCGGGTCATCTCCGCACGTACGCCACCCCCCGCCCACCAGGGCGCGAAAACCGGTCGGCCGCTGTCCGCGCGGCGCCGTACACTGGGCGGAGCGAAAAAGCGTGGATGGGGACGAGTAGCGGCGTACGCAGCCCAGAGCGACCCGGGGACGGTGGAAGCCCGGGGGCGAGCGCGACGTGAAGATCACCCCGGAGCCGCCGGAAGAAAGCCGTAGCCGAAGGGCTGTGGCCGGTAGAACCGGCATCGCGACCCCAATGAGGGGGCTCATCGGCGCACACCAGGCGTCGGCGGGCCAAGGAGGGTGGTACCGCGGGAGCGCGCCGAAACCGGCGTAGGAAAAGACACAGCTCTCGTCCCTCCGGACGGAAGGCAGCAAGTCCGCCGGAGGAAGCTCGCTGATGACATCGCCGACGTACCGACAGGTGCCCGCCCAGGTCGACCTGCCCGCGCTCGAGCACGCCGTGCTCGACTTCTGGCGCGAGCAGAAGATCTTCGCCAAGACCCTGGAGCAGTCCGAGGGCCGCCCCGAGTGGGTCTTCTACGAGGGCCCGCCCACCGCCAACGGCATGCCGGGCGCCCACCACATCGAGGCGCGCGTCTTCAAGGACGTCTTCCCCCGCTTCCGCACCATGCGCGGCTACCACGTGGCCCGCAAGGCCGGCTGGGACTGCCACGGCCTCCCGGTGGAGCTGGCGGTCGAGAAGGAACTCGGCTTCTCCGGCAAGAAGGACATCGAGGCGTACGGCATCGCCGAGTTCAACGCCAAGTGCCGCGAGTCCGTGACCCGCCACACCGACGCCTTCGAGGCCCTCACGACCCGCATGGGTTACTGGACCGACCTCAACGACCCCTACCGCACGATGGACCCGGAGTACATCGAGTCGGTCTGGTGGTCGCTGAAGGAGATCTTCAACAAGGGCCTGCTGGTCCAGGACCACCGCGTCGCCCCCTGGTGCCCCCGCTGCGGCACCGGCCTGTCGGACCACGAGCTGGCGCAGGGCTACGAGACGGTCGTCGACCCGTCCGTGTACGTCCGTTTCCCCCTCACCTCCGGTCCGCTCGCCGGCGAAGCCGCGCTCCTGGTGTGGACGACGACTCCCTGGACGCTGGTCTCCAACACGGCCGTCGCCGCCCACCCCGAGGTCACCTACGTCGTCGCGACCGACGGCGAGGAGCAGCTCGTCGTCGCCGAACCACTCGTCGGCAAGGCGCTCGGCGAGGGCTGGGAGACCACGGGCCAGACCTTCACCGGCGCCGAGATGGAGCGCTGGACCTATCAACGGCCGTTCGAGCTCGTGGAGTTCCCCGCCGAGGCGCATTTCGTCGTCAACGCCGAGTACGTCACGACGGAGGACGGTACGGGCCTGGTCCACCAGTCCCCCGCCTTCGGCGAGGACGACCTCAAGGTCTGCCGCGCCTACGACCTGCCCGTGGTGAACCCCGTCCGCCCCGACGGCACCTTCGAGGAGGACGTCCCCCTGGTCGGCGGCGTCTTCTTCAAGAAGGCGGATGAGAAGCTCACCGAGGACCTCCAGCAGCGCGGCCTCCTCTTCAAGCACATCCCGTACGAGCACAGCTACCCGCACTGCTGGCGCTGCCACACCGCGCTCCTCTACTACGCGCAGCCGTCCTGGTACATCCGCACCACGGCCGTCAAGGACCGCCTGCTGCAGGAGAACGAGAACACCAACTGGTTCCCCGACACGGTCAAGCACGGCCGGTACGGCGACTGGCTGAACAACAACATCGACTGGGCGCTGTCCCGCAACCGCTACTGGGGCACCCCGCTGCCGATCTGGCGCTGCGAGGACGACCACCTCACCGTGGTCGGCTCCCGCGCGGAGCTCACCGAGCTGACCGGCTCCGACCAGTCCGAACTGGACCCGCACCGCCCGTTCATCGACGACGTCACCTTCGCCTGCCCCAAGTGCCAGAAGACGGCCACGCGCGTGCCGGAGGTCATCGACGCCTGGTACGACTCGGGTTCGATGCCGTTCGCGCAGTGGGGATACCCGTACAAGAACAAGGAGTTGTTCGAGAGCCGCTACCCGGCGCAGTTCATCTCCGAGGCCATCGACCAGACCCGCGGCTGGTTCTACACGCTGATGGCCGTCGGCACCCTGGTCTTCGACAAGTCCAGTTACGAGAACGTCGTCTGCCTCGGCCACATCCTCGCCGAGGACGGCCGCAAGATGTCCAAGCACCTCGGCAACATCCTGCAGCCGATCCCGCTGATGGACCAGCACGGCGCCGACGCGGTGCGCTGGTTCATGGCTGCCGGCGGCTCCCCGTGGGCGGCACGCCGCGTGGGCCACGGCACCATCCAGGAGGTCGTCCGCAAGACGCTCCTCACGTACTGGAACACGGTCGCCTTCCAGGCCCTGTACGCCCGCACCTCCAACTGGGCGCCCAGCGAGGCCGATCCGGCTCCGGCGGACCGCCCGGTCCTGGACCGCTGGCTGCTGTCCGAACTCCACGCGCTGACCGACCAGGTGACCCAGTCCCTGGAGGCGTACGACACCCAGCGCGCCGGCAAGCTCCTGTCGGCGTTCGTCGACGACCTCTCCAACTGGTACGTCCGCCGGTCGCGCCGCCGCTTCTGGCAGGGCGACAAGGCGGCGCTGCGTACCCTGCACGAGGTCGTCGAGACGGTCACCAAGTTGATGGCCCCGCTGACGCCGTTCATCACCGAGCGGGTCTGGCAGGACCTGATCGCGCCGGTCACCCCGGGCGCCCCGGAGTCGGTGCACCTGGCGTCCTGGCCGGAGGCGGACCTCTCCGCCATCGACCCGGAGCTGTCGAAGCAGATGGTGCTGGTGCGCCGGCTCGTCGAGCTGGGCCGGGCCACGCGCGCGGAGTCGGGCGTCAAGACGCGCCAGCCGCTGTCCCGTGCGCTCATCGCCGCGACCGGCTTCGACGCCCTCGACCGGGAGCTGCACACGCAGATCACGGAGGAGCTGAACGTCACATCCCTGGCGTCGCTCAGCGAGGTCGGCGGCAGCCTGGTCGACACGACCGCGAAGGCCAATTTCCGCGCCCTGGGCAAGCGCTTCGGCAAGCGCGTCCAGGAGGTGGCCAAGGCGGTCGCGAACGCGGACGCCGCCGCGCTGTCCCTGGCCCTGCGCGAGGGCACGGCCTCGGTCCAGGTCGACGGTGAGACGATCACCCTCGCCCCGGACGAGGTGATCATCACGGAGACCCCGCGCGAGGGCTGGTCGGTGGCCTCGGACTCGGGTGCGACGGTCGCTCTCGACCTGGAGATCACCGAGGAGCTGCGTCAGGCGGGCCTGGCCCGTGACGCGATCCGCCTGATCCAGGAGGCCCGCAAGAACAGCGGCCTCGACGTGGCCGACCGTATCGCCCTGCGCTGGACGTCCACCGACCCGGCGGTCGTCGCGGCCCTCACCGAGCACGCGGCCCTGATCGCCGACGAGGTCCTGGCCACCGCCTTCTTGAATGAGCACAGCGCCCTGGGCGAGGCGGACGACGCCTACGGCGAGCCGTTCACCGACGAGGGCCTGTCGCTGGCTTTCCGTCTGCGCAAGGCGTAACGCGACCTCCGAAGGCCCGGGTCCGCCAAAGATCTTGGCGGACCC
>NZ_JBFBBE010000023.1:0-120356 GCF_040682555.1 Streptomyces sp. NPDC051172 | reverse complement strand
TCTCACCCGTCGTCGTCGTCCCCTCCTCGCCTCACCCACGCGGGGGGGGTCGCTCCCACCGTTTTCCCCCCCCCCCCCCGGGCGCCACGTTTCTGCTCAGGGCGGTCAGGCCATGTCAGGCGTCTTCGTGGGCGACCGCACGGCGCGCGTCCGCGTCCAGCACGCCCCAGCTGATCAGCTGCTCGGTGAGGACCGAGGGGGACTGGTCGTAGATGACGGCGAGTGTGCGCAGGTCGTCCTGGCGGATCGACAGCACCTTGCCGTTGTAGTCACCGCGCTGCGACTGGATCGTCGCCGCATAGCGCTGCAGCGGGCCCGCCTTCTCGGCCGGCACGGTCGCCAGCCGCTCCAGGTCCAGGACCAGCTTCGGCGGCGGCTCGGCGGCGCCGCCCGGGGTGGTGCCCGGCAGGAGCTCCTGCACCGGGACCCCATAGAAATCCGCCAGTTCGGCGAGGCGCTGTACGGTCACGGCACGGTCGCCGCGCTCGTACGAACCGACCACGACCGCCTTCCAGCGTCCCTGACTCTTCTCCTCGACACCGTGGAGGGAAAGGCCCTGCTGGGTGCGGATGGCCCGGAGCTTGGCCCCGAGCTGTTTGGCGTATTCGCTGGACATATAGCTCCCCGGACACTGTGTCGACGCGGCTGCAGAGGTTCCGAGCCGCGCGTCTGGTAACTCACTGTGAGGTTACGCAGCGTGACTCTTCTGCGTCAAGCCGAATGGTCCACACCGACTCTTCCGAGGCCGCGGTGGCCGATTACGCCATGGGGGTGATCAGGGGCGCCGCCCGGGCCTGCTACCGTGGATGGCGCAAATCCGACGTCCTTTAAGGTCCGTCCCGTGAGGCGGAGAAGGAGGTCCGTTTCGTATGGACAAGCAGGACACATCCGGAATTCCGGCGTCCGATGCGCGGCCGGTACTCGAAGGCCCCGACATCGCGCGGGTTCTGACCCGCATCGCCCACGAGATCGTCGAGCGCGCCAAGGGCGCCGACGACGTGGTTCTCCTCGGTATTCCGACCCGAGGGGTCTTCCTCGCCCAGCGGCTCGCCGCCAAGCTCGAGGAGATCACCGACCGGAAGATCCCGGTCGGTTCGCTCGACATCACCATGTACCGCGACGACCTGCGCATGCATCCGCCGCGAGCGCTGGCCCGGACCGAGATCCCCGGCGACGGCATCGACGGCCGCCTGGTCGTCCTCGTCGACGACGTGCTCTTCTCCGGCCGCACCATCCGCGCGGCCCTGGACGCCCTGAACGACATCGGGCGTCCGCGCGCGGTGCAGCTCGCGGTCCTCGTCGACCGCGGCCACCGCGAACTGCCCATCCGCGCCGACTACGTCGGCAAGAACCTCCCCACGTCGCTGCGGGAGACGGTCAAGGTCCAGCTCGCCGAGGAGGACGGTCGCGACACCGTGCTGCTCGGCGCGAAGCCGGCCGCCCCGGGTGAGCAGCAGTAGCACTCGGTCGTCTCCGAGTGCGCGGCTGCGCGCCCGTATGCCCGGCTGTGCTCTCCGGGGTCTGACACCAGCGGCTGCCGCCGCGGGCCCCGGACCCCCGGCCTCCCAAAACCTGAACTGCCTTACGGAGCCTGACAGATGCAGCGTCATCTCATCTCGGCCGCCGACCTCACCCGCGACGACGCCGTCCTGATCCTCGACACCGCCGAGGAGATGGCCCGGGTCGCCGACCGGCCGATCAAGAAACTGCCGACCCTGCGCGGCCGTACCGTGGTGAACCTCTTCTTCGAGGACTCCACGCGCACGCGTATCTCCTTCGAAGCCGCCGAGAAGCGCCTGTCCGCGGACGTCATCAACTTCACCGCGAAGGGGTCGAGCGTCTCCAAGGGCGAGTCTCTGAAGGACACCGCCCAGACCCTGGAGGCCATGGGCGTCGACGCCGTGGTCATCCGGCACGGCGCCTCCGGGGCCCCCTACCGCCTCGCCAACTCCGGCTGGATCGACGCGGCCGTCATCAACGCCGGCGACGGCACACACCAGCACCCCACCCAGGCCCTGCTCGACGCGTTCACCATGCGCCGCCGTCTGGTAGGCCGGGACGCCGGGATAGGGCAGGACCTGTCCGGCAAGCGGATCACGATCGTCGGCGACGTGCTGCACAGCCGGGTCGCCCGCTCCAATGTCGACCTGCTGCACACGCTGGGCGCCGAGGTCACCCTCGTCGCGCCGCCCACGCTGGTGCCGGTCGGTGTCGAGACCTGGCCCTGCGAGGTGTCCTACGACCTCGACTCCACCCTCACCAAGTCCGACGCGGTGATGATGCTGCGCGTGCAGCGCGAGCGCATGAACGCCGCGTTCTTCCCGACCGAGCGCGAGTACTCGCGCCGCTACGGCCTCGACGGCGACCGCATGGCGCGGATGCCCGAGCACGCCATCGTGATGCACCCCGGCCCGATGGTCCGCGGCATGGAGATCACCGCCGAGGTCGCCGACTCCGAGCGCTGCACCGTCGTCGAGCAGGTCGCAAACGGAGTCTCCATCCGGATGGCCGTTCTGTATCTGCTGCTCGGTGGCGCTGTGGTTGATTCAAAAAACGTGCCCGCCGTCACCCACACCCGCCCCACCGGCTCCGAGGAGAAGTAAGACCCATGAGCAAGATCCTGATCCGAGGTGCGAAGGTGCTCGGCGGCGAGCCGCAGGACGTGCTGATCGACGGTCCCGTCATCGAGGCGGTCGGCGCGGGACTGTCCGACGAGGGCGCCGAGGTCGTCGAGGCGGCCGGCAAGGTGCTGCTGCCGGGGCTGGTCGACCTGCACACGCATCTGCGCGAGCCCGGCCGCGAGGACTCCGAGACCGTGCTGACCGGCACGCGCGCGGCGGCGAGCGGCGGCTACACGGCCGTGTTCGCCATGGCCAACACCTTCCCGGTCGCCGACACCGCCGGCGTGGTCGAGCAGGTCTGGCGACTGGGCCAGGAGCACGGCTACTGCGATGTGCAGCCCATCGGGGCCGTCACCGTCGGCCTGGAGGGCAAGAAGCTCGCAGAGCTGGGCGCCATGCACGAGTCGGCCGCCGGTGTCACCGTCTTCTCGGATGACGGCAAGTGCGTCGACGACGCCGTGATCATGCGCCGGGCGCTGGAGTACGTGAAGGCCTTCGGCGGGGTCGTCGCCCAGCATGCACAGGAGCCCCGGCTGACCGAGGGCGCCCAGATGAACGAAGGCATCGTCTCCGCCGAGCTGGGCCTCGGCGGCTGGCCCGCGGTGGCCGAAGAATCGATCATCGCCCGGGATGTCCTGCTCGCCGAGCACGTCGGCTCCCGCGTCCACATCTGCCATCTGTCGACCGCCGGGTCCGTCGAGATCGTCCGCTGGGCCAAGTCCCGCGGCATCGACGTCACCGCCGAGGTCACCCCGCACCACCTGCTCCTCACCGACGAACTGGTGCGGACGTACAACCCGGTCTACAAGGTGAACCCGCCGCTGCGCACCGAGCGCGATGTGCTCGCCCTGCGTGAGGCGCTCGCCGACGGCACGATCGACATCGTCGCCACCGATCACGCCCCGCACCCGCACGAGGACAAGGACTGCGAGTGGGCGGCCGCCGCCATGGGGATGGTCGGCCTGGAGACCGCGTTGTCAGTGGTGCAGGAGACCATGGTGGACACCGGGCTGATCAACTGGGCCGGGGTCGCCGACCGCATGTCCTTCAAGCCCGCCCGGATCGGGCAGGCCAAGGGGCACGGGCGTCCCGTCTCGGCTGGTGAGCCCGCCAACCTCACGCTCGTCGACACGGAATACCGTGGGTCCGTGGACCCCGCGGGCTTCGCCTCGCGCAGCCGCAACACTCCGTACGAGGGGCGTGAGCTGCCGGGCCGTGTCACGCACACGTGGCTCCGGGGCAAGGCCACGCTCGTCGACGGGAAGCTCACGTGACACCTGTAATCCTGCTCGCAGCCGAGAAGAAGTCGGCCGAGGTCACCGACTGGGCCGCCCGGGTCGGCTGGCTGGTCGGACTCGCCCTCTTCATCGCGCTCGTCTACTGGCTGATGCGCGAGGGCTGGAAGTGGCGCGGCACGCTCCAGGGCGACCTGCCGGAGCTGCCCAGCGCGCCGGACGAGCCGGGCGAGGCCAGACTGACGATGAGTGGCCGCTATCACGGCTCCACCACAGCCGGGCAGTGGCTGGACCGCATCGTGGCGCACGGCCTCGGCACCCGCAGCCGGGTCGAGCTCACGCTGACGGACGCGGGACTGGATGTCGTACGCCCCGGTGCGGCCGATTTCTTCGTCCCCGCCGCGCAACTGCGCGAGGCCCGGCTCGACAAGGGCATCGCCGGCAAGGTCCTGACCGAGGGCGGACTGCTCGTGGTGACCTGGGCGCACGGCGACCGGCTGATCGACTCCGGCTTCCGCTCGGACCGCGCGGCCGAGCACACCGAATGGGTCGAGGCCCTGAACCTGATGATCAACAAGACGGAAGGCGCACGATGACAACCTCCACCAGGGGAGCCGCCAAGGTTCCCGCCGTACTCGTCCTGGAGGACGGCCGGATCTTCCGCGGTCGCGCCTACGGGGCCGTGGGGGTGACCTTCGGCGAGGCGGTCTTCTCGACCGGCATGACCGGCTACCAGGAGACCCTGACCGACCCCTCGTACCACCGCCAGGTCGTCGTGATGACCGCCCCGCACGTCGGCAACACCGGCGTCAACGACGAGGACCCGGAGAGCAAGCAGATCTGGGTCGCCGGATACGTCGTGCGCGACCCCGCGCGCGTGCCGTCCAACTGGCGCTCCCGCCGCTCGCTCGACGAGGAGCTGCGCCATCAGGGCGTCGTCGGGATCTCCGGCATCGACACGCGCGCGCTCACGCGTCACCTGCGCGAGCGCGGTGCGATGCGCGTCGGCATCTTCTCCGGCAACGCGCTGCCGGACGAGGGCACCATGCTCACCGAGGTCCGCCAGGCCCCCGAGATGAAGGGCGCCGACCTCTCCGCGGAGGTCGCCACCAAGGAGGCGTACGTCGTCCCGGCGATCGGCGAGAAGAAGTTCACCGTGGCTGCCGTCGACCTCGGCATCAAGGGCATGACCCCGCACCGCATGGCCGAGCGTGGCATCGAGGTGCACGTGCTCCCGGCCACGGCGACCGCCGAGGACGTCTACGCCGTCAACCCGGACGGCGTGTTCTTCTCCAACGGCCCGGGTGACCCGGCCACCGCAGACCACCCGGTCTCGGTCATGCAGGCGGTCCTGGAGCGGGGAACCCCGCTGTTCGGCATCTGCTTCGGCAACCAGATCCTGGGCCGCGCCCTCGGGTTCGGCACCTACAAGCTGAAGTACGGCCACCGCGGCATCAACCAGCCGGTGCAGGACCGCACGACCGGCAAGGTCGAGGTCACCGCGCACAACCACGGCTTCGCCGTCGACGCCCCGACCGACAAGGTGTCCGACACCCCCTACGGCCGCGCCGAGGTCTCCCACGTCTGCCTCAACGACAACGTGGTGGAGGGCCTGCAGCTCCTCGACCAGCCGGCCTTCAGCGTCCAGTACCACCCCGAGGCGGCAGCGGGCCCGCACGACGCCGCCTACCTGTTCGACCGCTTCGTATCTCTGATGGAGGGCCAGCGTGCCTAAGCGCACCGATATCCAGTCCGTCCTGGTCATCGGCTCCGGCCCGATCGTCATCGGCCAGGCCGCCGAGTTCGACTACTCCGGCACCCAGGCATGCCGCATCCTGCGCGCCGAAGGCCTGCGGGTCGTCCTCGTCAACTCCAACCCGGCGACGATCATGACCGACCCGGAGATCGCCGACGCCACCTACGTCGAGCCGATCACCCCGGAGTTCGTCGAGAAGATCATCGCCAAGGAGCGCCCCGATGCGCTCCTGCCCACCCTGGGCGGCCAGACGGCCCTCAACACGGCGATCTCGCTGCACGAGGCCGGCACCCTCGACAAGTACGGCGTCGAGCTGATCGGCGCCAACGTCGAGGCCATCAACAAGGGCGAGGACCGCGACCTGTTCAAGGACGTAGTCGAGGCCGTCCGCCAGAAGATCGGCCACGGCGAGTCCGCCCGCTCGGTCATCTGCCACTCCATGGACGACGTCCTCAAGGGCGTCGAGACGCTCGGCGGCTACCCGGTCGTCGTCCGCCCCTCCTTCACCATGGGCGGCGCCGGATCCGGCTTCGCGCACGACGAGGAGGAGCTGCGCCGCATCGCAGGCCAGGGCCTCACTCTCTCGCCGACCACCGAGGTGCTCCTGGAGGAGTCCATCCTCGGCTGGAAGGAGTACGAGCTGGAGCTGATGCGCGACAAGCACGACAACGTCGTGGTCGTCTGCTCCATCGAGAACTTCGACCCCATGGGCGTGCACACCGGCGACTCGATCACCGTCGCGCCCGCGATGACGCTGACCGACCGCGAGTACCAGACCTTGCGCGACATCGGCATCGCGGTCATCCGCGAGGTCGGCGTCGACACCGGCGGCTGCAACATCCAGTTCGCGGTCAACCCCGAGGACGGTCGCGTGATCGTCATCGAGATGAACCCGCGCGTGTCGCGGTCCTCGGCCCTCGCCTCCAAGGCGACCGGCTTCCCGATCGCCAAGATCGCCGCCAAGCTGGCCGTCGGCTACACCCTCGACGAGATCCCGAACGACATCACCCAGGAGACCCCGGCCTCCTTCGAGCCCACGCTCGACTACGTGGTCGTCAAGGCCCCGCGGTTCGCCTTCGAGAAGTTCCCGCAGGCCGACTCGACGCTGACCACCACCATGAAGTCTGTCGGTGAGGCCATGGCCATCGGCCGCAACTTCACCGAGGCCTTCCAGAAGGCGCTGCGCTCGCTGGAGAAGAAGGGCAGCCAGTTCACCTTCGTCGGCGACCCCGGCGACAAGGCGCAGCTCCTCGAAGAGGCCGTCCGTCCGACCGACGGCCGGATCAACACCGTCATGCAGGCCATCCGCGCCGGCGCCACCCAGGAGGAGGTCTTCGAGTACACGAAGATCGACCCCTGGTTCGTCGACCAGCTCTTCCTCATCAAGGAGATCGCCGACGAGCTCGCCGAGGCGCCCGAGCTGACCCGCGAGCTGCTCGCCGAGGCCAAGCGGCACGGCTTCTCCGACCAGCAGATCGCCGAGATCCGCGGCCTGCGCGAGGACGTCGTGCGCGAGGTCCGGCACGCGCTGGCCATCCGCCCGGTCTACAAGACGGTCGACACCTGTGCCGCCGAGTTCGCCGCGAAGACGCCGTACTTCTACTCCTCCTACGACGAGGAGACCGAGGTCTCGCCCCGCGAGAAGCCCGCGGTCATCATCCTGGGCTCCGGCCCCAACCGCATCGGCCAGGGCATCGAGTTCGACTACTCCTGCGTCCACGCCTCCTTCGCCCTGAGCGACGCCGGCTACGAGACGGTGATGGTCAACTGCAACCCGGAGACCGTCTCCACGGACTACGACACCTCCGACCGCCTGTACTTCGAGCCGCTGACGCTGGAAGACGTGCTGGAGATCGTCCACGCCGAGCAGCAGGCGGGTCCCGTGGCGGGCGTCGTCGTCCAGCTGGGCGGCCAGACCCCGCTGGGCCTCTCACAGGCGCTCAAGGACAACGGCGTGCCGATCGTGGGCACCTCGCCGGAGGCCATCCACGCCGCCGAGGACCGCGGCGCCTTCGGGCGCGTGCTCGCCGAGGCCGGACTGCCGGCCCCCAAGCACGGCACCGCCACCACCTTCGCCGAGGCCAAGGCCATCGCCGACGAGATCGGCTACCCGGTCCTGGTGCGGCCCTCGTATGTCCTCGGCGGACGCGGCATGGAGATCGTCTACGACGAGACCCGGCTGTCGACCTACATCGCCGAGTCGACCGAGATCAGCCCCTCCCGGCCGGTCCTCGTCGACCGCTTCCTCGACGACGCCATCGAGATCGACGTCGACGCGCTCTACGACGGCCAGGAGCTCTACCTCGGCGGTGTCATGGAGCACATCGAGGAGGCCGGCATCCACTCCGGAGACTCGGCCTGCGCCCTGCCCCCGATCACGCTCGGCGGCTTCGACATCAAGCGGCTGCGCGCCTCCACGGAGGCCATCGCCAAGGGTGTCGGCGTCCGCGGCCTGATCAACATCCAGTTCGCGATGGCCGGCGACATCCTCTACGTCCTCGAGGCCAACCCGCGCGCGTCCCGCACCGTCCCCTTCACCTCGAAGGCGACCGCGGTGCCGCTCGCGAAGGCCGCCGCCCGCATCTCGCTGGGCGCGACCATCGCCGAACTGCGCGCCGAGGGGCTGCTCCCGGCCAACGGCGACGGCGGCGAACTCCCGCTCGACGCGCCGATCTCCGTCAAGGAGGCCGTCATGCCGTGGTCCCGCTTCCGGGACATCCACGGCCGTGGCGTCGACACCGTCCTCGGCCCTGAGATGCGCTCCACCGGCGAGGTCATGGGCATCGACTCCGTCTTCGGCACGGCGTACGCCAAGTCGCAGGCGGGCGCCTACGGACCGCTGCCCACCAAGGGCCGCGCCTTCATCTCGGTCGCCAACCGCGACAAGCGCTCGATGATCTTCCCGGCGCGCGAACTCGTCGCCCACGGCTTCGAGCTGCTCGCCACCTCCGGCACCGCCGAGGTCCTCAAGCGCAACGGCATCAACGCCACCGTCGTGCGCAAGCAGTCCGAGGGCACCGGCCCGAACGGCGAGAAGACCATCGTCCAGCACATCCACGACGGCGAGGTCGATCTCATCGTCAACACCCCGTACGGCACCGGCGGCCGCCTCGACGGCTACGAGATCCGTACGGCGGCCGTGGCGCGGTCGGTCCCGTGCCTGACGACGGTCCAGGCGCTCGCCGCAGCCGTCCAGGGCATCGACGCCCTCAACCACGGCGACGTGGGCGTCCGTTCGCTCCAGGAACACGCGGAACACCTGACCGCGGCCCGCGACTAGCAGCCCTGAGGGGGACACCGGAAACGGTGTCCCCCTCTTCATGAGGCTCGTCGACGCTTCAAGAGGACACCGACATGTACAAGCTTTTCTTCCGTCTGGTTTTCAAACGGATGGACCCGGAGCAGGCCCACCACCTGGCCTTCCGCTGGATCCGCCTCGCCGTCCGCATCCCCGTGCTGCGCACCTTCGCCGCCGCCGCCCTCGCGCCCCGCTACCAGGAGCTGCGCACGGAGGCCTTCGGGCTGCGCATGCACGGGCCCTTCGGGCTCGCCGCCGGCTTCGACAAGAACGCGGTCGCGATCGACGGCATGTCGATGCTCGGCTTCGACCACGTCGAGATCGGCACGGTCACCGGGGAGGCCCAGCCGGGCAACCCCAGGAAGCGGCTGTTCCGGCTGGTGAAGGACCGTGCGCTGATCAACCGCATGGGCTTCAACAACGAGGGCTCGCTGGCCGTCGCGGCCCGTCTGGCGTCCCGTGAGCCGGTCTTCAGGACCATCGTGGGCGTCAACATCGGCAAGACGAAGCTCGTCCCGGAGGCGGAGGCCGTCGGCGACTACGTGAAGTCGACCGAGCGGCTGGCCCCGTACGCCGACTACCTCGTCGTGAACGTCTCCTCCCCGAACACGCCCGGTCTGCGCAACCTGCAGGCCACCGAGGCGCTGCGGCCGCTGCTGAGCGCCGTCCGCGAGGCCGCCGACCGCACGGTGACCGCCCGCCGCGTCCCGCTGCTGGTGAAGATCGCACCGGACCTCGCCGACGAGGACGTCGACGCCGTGGCCGACCTGGCCGTCGAGCTCGGCCTGGACGGGATCATCGCCACGAACACCACCATCGCGCGCGAGGGCCTCGGTTTGAAATCCGAACCTTCCCTTGTGAAGGAGACCGGCGGGCTGTCGGGCGCTCCCCTGAAGTCGCGCTCCCTGGAGGTGCTGCGTCGCCTCTACGCGCGCGTGGGCGACCGCATCACGCTCGTGGGCGTCGGCGGCATCGAGAACGCCGAGGACGCCTGGCAGCGCATCCTGGCCGGCGCCACGCTGGTACAGGGCTACAGCGCCTTCATCTACGAGGGGCCCTTCTGGGCCCGTGCCATCCACAAGGGCCTCGCGGCCCGCCTGGGCACCAGCCCGTACGCCACCCTCGCCGACGCGGTCGGCGCCGACGTGAGGAAGACGGCATGAGCTCTCTCGAACCCTTCGGTGCACGGCTTCGTCGCGCCATGGACGAGCGCGGGGCGCTCTGTGTCGGCATCGACCCGCACGCGTCCCTGCTGGCCGAGTGGGGCCTGAACGACGACGTCGCCGGTCTGGAGCGGTTCAGCCGCACGGTCGTCGAGGCGATGGCCGACCGGGTCGCCGTCCTCAAGCCGCAGAGCGCGTTCTTCGAGCGCTTCGGCTCGCGTGGCATCGCGGTCCTGGAGAAGTCGGTGGCTCAGGCGCGGGCGGCCGGAGCGCTGGTCGTGATGGACGCCAAGCGCGGCGACATCGGCTCGACCATGGCCGCGTACGCCGAGACCTTCCTGCACAAGGACTCCCCGCTCTTCTCGGACGCGCTCACCGTCTCGCCGTATCTCGGCTACGGCTCGCTCTCCCCGGCCGTCGCGCTCGCCCGCGAGAGCGGCACCGGCCTGTTCGTGCTCGCGCTGACCTCCAACCCGGAGGGCGGAGAGGTGCAGCACGCGGTGCGCACGGACGGACGGAGCATCGGGGCGACGATGCTGGGGCACCTGGCCGCCGAGAACGCGGGGGAGGAGCCCCTGGGATCCTTCGGTGCCGTCGTCGGCGCCACGCTGGGCGACCTGTCCTCGTACGACCTGGACATCAACGGGCCGCTCCTGGCGCCCGGCATCGGCGCCCAGGGCGCCACCGCGGCCGATCTTCCCGCCGTCTTCGGCAGCGCGGTCCGCAATGTCGTGCCGAACGTCAGCCGAGGGGTGCTGCGGCACGGTCCCGACGCCGGGGCACTGCGCGCGGCCGCGGAGCGCTTCGCGGAGGAGATCAGGGCCGCCGTCGGAGCCGTATGAGGCTTTCACGACGGTCGTCGCGGGTGTTCGAGGCGATCGCTCGAGTCCTCCGATGAGTGCTTGCCTGGGTGCTTCCAGGCCCGCTTGAGTCTGAATACATCCTCAAATCCGGGGCATTATGTCCTAAATGTCCGTCCTGACAGAGGCTGACCAGGACTTTTCCGCTGTTCTCGCTGACTCTGGCGCGCTCGCCCGCTAGTCTCCGACGAGTGGGGGCACCCCCACACCCTTTAGGTAGTGGGGGACCACGGGCAAGCGTGTTGCTCGCGGCTCCCCAGGTGTGGGGCGACTAGGTTCCTCACCGGTCCGTATCCGACAGTTCGACATCCGAGGTGACGTAGGCGTGGCTCTTCCGCCCCTTACCCCTGAACAGCGCGCAGCCGCGCTCGAAAAGGCCGCCGCGGCTCGCCGGGAGCGGGCCGAGGTCAAGAATCGACTCAAGCACTCCGGCGCCTCCCTGCACGAGGTCATCAAGCAGGGCCAGGAGAACGACGTCATCGGCAAGATGAAGGTCTCCGCCCTGCTCGAGTCCCTGCCGGGCGTGGGCAAGGTCCGCGCCAAGCAGATCATGGAGCGTCTGGGCATCTCCGAGAGCCGCCGTGTACGCGGCCTCGGTTCCAACCAGATCGCTTCCCTGGAGCGTGAGTTCGGCAGCACCGGCTCCTGAGTCCGGCCGCTGCGGACCGGGGGTCCCGGGCACTCCGGGATTGCTGGAATAATCGCTGCATGGCTGCAACATTCCGGGGGACGACCCCCGAGCCCCCGGACGTACGTCCGCGGCTGACCGTGCTCTCCGGCCCCTCCGGGGTCGGCAAGAGCACGGTCGTCGCTCATATGCGCAAGGAACACCCCGAGGTCTGGCTCTCGGTGTCGGCGACGACCCGCAAGCCCCGCCCCGGCGAGAAGCACGGAGTCCACTACTTCTTCGTCACCGACGAGGAGATGGACAAGCTGATCGCCAACGGCGAGCTGCTGGAGTGGGCCGAGTTCGCCGGCAACCGCTACGGCACGCCGCGTGCGGCCGTGCTGGAGCACCTGGAGGACGGCGTGCCGGTCCTCCTGGAGATCGACCTCCAGGGCGCCCGGCAGGTCCGCGAGACCATGCCGGACGGCCGGCTGGTGTTCCTGGCTCCGCCCTCCTGGGAGGAGCTCGTGCGCAGACTGACCGGCCGGGGGACCGAGCCGCCAGAGGTGATCGAGCGTCGTCTCGACGCAGCCAGGATCGAGCTGGCGGCCGAGCCGGAGTTCGACATGACCTTGGTCAACACCTCCGTCGAGGATGTGGCTCGCGAGCTGCTAGCCTTGATGGATGTCCTGTGATCACGAGTGATGTGATCACGACCGATCTTTTCCCATCCATCGGAAGGTAGAGCGTGTCCTCTTCCATCTCCGCGCCCGAGGGCATCATCAACCCGCCGATCGACGAGCTCCTCGAGGCCACCGACTCGAAGTACAGCCTCGTGATCTACGCGGCCAAGCGTGCCCGCCAGATCAACGCGTACTACTCGCAGCTCGGCGAGGGCCTCCTCGAGTACGTCGGTCCGCTCGTCGACACCCACGTCCACGAGAAGCCGCTCTCGATCGCCCTGCGCGAGATCAACGCCGGTCTGCTGACGTCCGAGGCCATCGAGGGCCCGGCGCAGTAGTACTTGCGTATTGCAGTTGGCTTTTCCACAGGCCCGACAGCGCGACTGTCGGGCCTGTGGTGTGTGATGGACTCGTTGGTGGACTCGTACGTTGCCGAGCCGGGGAGAGACGGTGGACAAGCCCAAGGTCGTGCTGGGGGTCAGCGGTGGCATCGCCGCCTACAAGGCCTGTGAGCTGCTGCGCAGACTGAGCGAGTCCGGCCATGACGTACGCGTGGTCCCCACCGCCTCCGCGCTGCACTTCGTCGGCGCCGCCACCTGGTCCGCCCTCTCCGGCAACCCCGTCTCCACCGAGGTCTGGGACGACGTCCACGAGGTCCCGCACGTCCGCATCGGGCAACACGCCGACCTGGTCGTCGTCGCGCCGGCGACCGCGGACATCCTCGCCAAGGCCGCCCACGGCCTGGCCGACGACCTGCTCACGAACACGCTCCTGACCGCCCGCTGTCCCGTCGTCTTCGCACCCGCCATGCACACGGAGATGTGGGAACACCCGGCCACCCAGGAGAACGTGGCCACGCTGCGCCGCCGCGGCGCCGTCGTCATCGAACCGGCCGCCGGCCGTCTGACCGGCGTCGACACAGGCAAGGGCCGCCTGCCCGACCCGACGGAGATCTACGCGATCTGCCGCCGCGTGCTGTCCAGAGGCGTCACCCGACCCGACCTCGAGGGCCGGCACGTCGTCGTCAGCGCCGGCGGCACCCGCGAACCCCTCGACCCGGTGCGCTTCCTCGGCAACCGCTCCTCCGGCAAACAGGGCTACGCCCTCGCCCGCACCGCCGCCGCGCGCGGCGCCCGTGTCACGCTCGTCGCCGCGAACACCGGCCTGCCGGACCCGGCGGGCGTGGACGTCGTCCAGGTGGGCACGGCCGTGCAGCTGCGCGAGGCGGTGCTCAAGGCGACCCGGGACGCGGACGCCGTCGTCATGGCCGCAGCGGTCGCGGACTTCCGGCCGCAGAACTACGCGGCCGGGAAGATCAAGAAGAAGGACGGCCAGGACCCGGACCCCATCGTGCTGGTGCGGAATCCGGACATCCTCGCGGAGATCTCGGCGGAGCGCGCCCACTCCGGACAGGTGATCGTCGGCTTCGCCGCCGAGACCGACGACGTCCTCGCCAACGGCCGCACCAAGCTGGAGCGCAAGGGCTGTGACCTGCTCGTGGTGAACGAGGTGGGGGAGCGCAAGACCTTCGGGTCCGAGGAGAACGAGGCAGTGGTACTGGGGGCCGACGGCAGTGAGACCCCCGTACCTCGCGGGCCTAAGGAACAGCTGGCCGAAACTGTCTGGGACCTGGTGGCGGAGCGGCTCGGCTGAATGTTTCATTCGCTTCTCGGTCCCCCCAATCCTCTGCGACAAGGGCGTGGCAGCCCTGGCCAAGACCGCTCGGAATTGGGCAGAATGCCCGTGCCGCAGGTCACAGCACTCCCGAGGGGCGAGACAGGGGGTCGGTGACCGAGCACGACCGATAAACTGTTCTCGGACGACCACGGGCGCAGCCTCCGGGCCGTCCGCCAATGATCAGCCAGCAGCCGCTGCAACCCCAGGGAGCGTTGTGTCCCGTCGCCTGTTCACCTCGGAGTCCGTGACCGAGGGTCACCCCGACAAGATCGCTGACCAGATCAGCGACACCATTCTCGACGCGCTTCTGCGCGAGGACCCGACCTCCCGGGTCGCCGTCGAGACGCTGATCACCACCGGCCTGGTGCACGTCGCCGGTGAAGTCACCACCAAGACCTACGCGGACATCGCGACCCTCGTCCGCAACAAGATCCTCGAGATCGGCTACGACTCCTCGAAGAAGGGCTTCGACGGCGCCTCCTGCGGCGTCTCGGTGTCCATCGGCGCGCAGTCCCCGGACATCGCCCAGGGTGTCGACACGGCGTACGAGTCCCGCGTCGAGGGCGACGAGGACGAGCTGGACCGCCAGGGCGCCGGCGACCAGGGCCTGATGTTCGGTTACGCGACCGACGAGACGCCCACCCTGATGCCGCTGCCGATCTTCCTGGCGCACCGGCTGGCGAACCGGCTGTCCGAGGTCCGCAAGAACGGCACCATCCCCTACCTGCGCCCCGACGGCAAGACGCAGGTCACCATCGAGTACGACGGCGACAAGGCCGTCCGCCTCGACACCGTCGTCGTCTCCTCGCAGCACGCGAGCGACATCGACCTGGAGTCGCTGCTCGCCCCCGACATCCGCGAGTTCGTCGTCGAGGCGGAGCTGAAGGCGCTCCTGGACGACGGCATCAAGCTGGACACGGACAGCTACCGCCTCCTGGTCAACCCGACCGGCCGCTTCGAGATCGGCGGCCCGATGGGCGACGCCGGCCTCACCGGCCGCAAGATCATCATCGACACGTACGGCGGCATGGCCCGCCACGGCGGTGGCGCCTTCTCGGGCAAGGACCCGTCCAAGGTCGACCGCTCCGCCGCGTACGCGATGCGCTGGGTGGCGAAGAACGTGGTCGCCGCGGGCCTCGCCTCCCGCTGCGAGGTCCAGGTCGCGTACGCCATCGGCAAGGCCGAGCCCGTCGGCCTGTTCGTCGAGACCTTCGGCACCGCCAAGATCGACCACGAGAAGATCGAGAAGGCGATCGACGAGGTCTTCGACCTCCGCCCGGCCGCGATCATCCGCGACCTCGACCTGCTCCGCCCGATCTACGCCCAGACGGCCGCGTACGGCCACTTCGGCCGGGAGCTGCCCGAGTTCACCTGGGAGAAGACGGACCGCGTGGACGCGCTGCGCAAGGCGGCGGGGCTGTAGGCTCCGCGGTTCCTCACCGGGCCCGGCTCCCTCGGGGAGCCGGGCCTCGGTGCGTTCCGGTCGTAAATCGCTCGCCCGCCGTGCCGGTTGCTCCCTACGCTGATCATCTCCCGGTGCGATGGCCGCGGTTCCTTCGGTGGAGTGCGCTTCGTGCGCGCGGTGATTCTGGAAACGTATGCCGCTGCCGTGCCGATCTCGGGAGAGCCGACGTGGTCCGGTGCGATGGTTGCGGATACTTCTGGGTTGACCCCTCGCAGGTTCGAATCCTGCTGCCGGTCCTGGACCGGTATGGCCGAGTGGCCCAAGGCAAAGGCGCCTGACGGCGTTCGTGATCCGCGGCCGGACTGATCTCGGGCGGCGTCGGTTGTCAGTGGCGTTTGGTAAGAATGCAAGCGTGAGCAGCGAGAACGGGCGGACGGACGGCGGGGCGGAGGGTGCGCCGCCCGAGCAGCTTGCGCTCATCAGGGAGAGCGTGCGCAAGGCCGAGGTGCCCAGGGCCAAGCCGCGGACCTGGCGGGGTGCCGCGCTGGCCAAGGAGCTGCCTGTCGCCCGGGTGCTGGTCGACAAGGGCGTGCTGCATCTCGACCGGTACTTCGACTACGCGGTGCCCGAGGAGCTCGATGCGGATGCTCAGCCCGGGGTGCGGGTGCGGGTGCGGTTCGGGGCCGGGCGGCATCGCGTGCGGGAAGGGCGGCGCGAGGGCGGCGGGCTGATCGACGGGTTCCTCGTCGAGAGGCTTGCCGAGTCCGACTACTCCGGGCCGCTTGCCGCGCTGGCCCAGGTCGTGTCTCCCGAGCGGGTGTTGAGCGAGGAGTTGCTGGGACTGGCCCGGGCCGTCGCCGACCGGTATGCGGGGAGCCTGGCCGATGTGCTCCAGCTCGCCGTGCCGCCGCGCAGCGCGCGGGCCGAGCAGCGGCCCTCGCCCGAGCCCCTGCCGCCGCCGGCGATGCCGGACGCGGGGTCCTGGGTGCGGTACGAGCGGGGGGCCGCCTTTCTGGAGTCGCTCGCGTCGGGGGGTGCGCCGCGTGCCGTGTGGAATGCGCTGCCGGGGTCCGAGTGGAGCGACGAACTGGCGCGGGCCGTGGCGGCGACTCTGGTCTCCGGGCGCGGTGCGCTCGTGGTGCTCCCCGACGGGCGGGCGGTCGCCCGGGTCGACGCGGCGCTGACCGCGCTGCTGGGGGAGGGGCGGCATGCGGTGCTCACCGCCGACGCCGGTCCCGAGAAGCGGTACCGGGAATGGCTCGCCGTGCGGCGGGGAGCCGTTCGGGCGGTCATCGGGACCCGGGCCGCCATGTTCGCCCCGGTTCAGAACCTCGGCCTCGTCGCCATCTGGGACGACGGGGACGACAGCCACAGCGAGCAGCACGCGCCCCAGCCGCATGCGAGGGAAGTGCTGCTGCTGCGGGCCGCCCTGGACAAGTGCGCATTCCTGCTGGGCAGTTGGAGCTGCACCGTCGAGGCGGCGCAGCTGGTCGAGAGTGGCTGGGCCCGGCCGCTCGTCGCCGGGCGGGAGCAGGTGCGGGGGGCTGCGCCGCTGGTGCGGACCGTGGGGGACGCGGACCTCGCGCGGGACGAGGCGGCCCGGGCAGCCCGGTTGCCGACCCTCGCCTGGCAGGCGGTGCGGGACGGACTGCGGCAGGGGCCGGTGCTGGTGCAGGTGCCCCGGAGGGGTTACGTCCCTCGGATGGCGTGCGCCAACTGCCGGGCGCCGGCGCGGTGTCGGCACTGCTCCGGCCCGTTGGAGGGGCAGGAGGCCGGGGCCGCGCTGCGCTGCGGGTGGTGCGGGCGGGACGAGAGCGGCTGGCACTGTCCCGAGTGCGGCGGGTTCCGGCTGCGGGCGCAGGTCGTGGGGGCGCGGCGGACCGCCGAGGAGCTGGGGCGGGCGTTTCCCGCCGTTCCGGTGCGGACCTCCGGGCGTGAGCATGTACTGGACACCGTGCCGGGCACGCCCGCGCTGGTCGTGAGCACACCGGGGGCCGAGCCCGTCGCCGAGGGCGGCTATGCGGCGGCCCTTCTGCTGGACGGCTGGGCGATGCTCGGCCGGCCCGACCTGCGCGCCGGCGAGGACGCGCTACGGCGCTGGCTCGCGGCCGCCGCGCTCGTCCGGCCGCAGGGGGCCGGCGGCACCGTGGTGGTCGTCGCCGAGCCGACGCTGCGGCCCGTACAGGCGCTGGTGCGGTGGGATCCCGTCGGACATGCGGTACGGGAACTCGCCGAGCGGGCCGAGCTGGGCTTTCCGCCGGTGTCACGGATGGCGGCGGTGTCCGGGGACGGGGAGGCGGTCGCCGAATTCCTGCGCACGGCCGAACTGCCCCGGGAGGCCGAGGTACTGGGACCCGTGCCGCTCCCGGTCACGGCGGCCGGGCGGCCGCGGCGGGTGGGGGCGCCTCCGCCCGGGGAGCACTGGGAGCGGGCACTCGTTCGCGTACCACCGGGGCGCGGCGCCGCACTGGCCTCGGCACTGAAGGCCGCGCAGGCTGCGCGGATGGCACGAGGGGCCGGCGAGGCCCTGGTCCGGGTGCGCATCGATCCGCCTGACATCGGGTGAGGAGGTTGGGCGCCGGGGTCGCCGGGACTGTTGGACGTCGAGTGCAGCGGCCGGGTGCCGTGTGCGGCCGGACGGCAGGTGAATGCACGTGACTTCGGTGAGGACGCCGGGCAGCGATTGAGCCCACGGCCTCGCCCAAGATCCGTAGGCCACACGCGACCCGAGCCACGCGGGGGCCGCTTCCCGGAGGCAGGTCCCGACGTGCAGCTGCCCTCCCGGGGCCGGCCGGGAGGGCAGGGGGAGAGGTGGTTCAGCCGTTGCGGGGGCCGGGGAAGGCTGTGGGCCTCGCCTCGTCGCGGAGGGACGGGCTGCCGGCCGTCGGCTGGGTCGGCATGGAGCGCGCGGCGGGGACCGTCGGCACCGTCGGGATGCCGGTGCTCACACTGACCGTCCGGGAGCCCGCCGGTTCGGTGCTCCGCTCGGTCTCGGCGGCCGCCTGGGCCGCGGCGCGACGGGCACCGTAACGGCGGTGCACCGCCTGCTTGGTGACCCCGAGTGCGGAACCCACCGCGTCCCACGAGAAGCCGAGGGAGCGGTCGAAATCGACCGCGGCCGTGACCAGGGTCTCGACACTGTCCCGCAGCTCCTGCGCGAGACGGACTGTCGGGGCGGGAGCGCGCCCGTACACGACGAAGCCCGTGGAGGGGCCGGAGCGGCGCGGGCGGTAGACATTCCCCAACTGCGCGGTGAGCGTGCGCAGTGCGTCCACCTGCCGGCGGACCCGCTCGATGTCCCGCACCAGCAAGTGCAGGCTGGCCCGAGCCTGGGCGTCGTGGGTTGCGTGGTCGGCCATGAACAAGCCTCTCGAACCGGCGTTGAAAAGGATCCGGGCCGCGCGATTGCGGCCCGTTGTGGTCAACTCTTTCTTGACCAACGTGTTTTTGCTTCGGGGGTCACGGTCTGGGGGCGTAGGGGCATATGCGTACGCCCCCCGTGGCGCAGGTTTGCGCCGAGGGGTACGTCCGGCGGCCGCTCTGCGGGTGCAGTGGCAGAGCGTTGCGGGCGCAGGCGTGGAGCTTTCCGTGCGTGGTCATAGACTTGTGCGTTGCCACAACAGCCCCCGTCCGAGAGGCCCCGCTCACCCATGAAGCTCGTCTTCGCCGGTACCCCCGAGGTCGCCGTTCCCGCTCTGGACGCTCTCATCGCCTCCGGGCGGCACGAGGTGGCCGCCGTCGTCACACGGCCCGACGCGCCGGCCGGGCGGGGGCGCAGGCTGGTCGCCTCGCCCGTGGCGCAGCGGGCGCAGGAGGCCGGGATCGAGGTGCTGAGGCCGCTCAAGCCGCGGGACCCGGAGTTCCTCGAGCGGCTGCGGGAGATCGGGCCCGACTGCTGTCCCGTCGTCGCCTACGGGGCGCTGCTGCCGCGCGTCGCGCTCGACGTCCCCGCCCACGGCTGGGTCAACCTGCACTTCTCGCTGCTGCCCGCCTGGCGGGGCGCGGCGCCGGTGCAGCACTCCATCATGGCGGGCGACGAGATCACGGGTGCGTCCACCTTCCTCATCGAGGAGGGGCTCGACTCCGGGCCCGTCTACGGCACCGTGACGGAGGAGATCCGGCGCACCGACACCAGCGGCGACCTGCTGACCCGGCTCGCCTTCGCCGGTGCCGGGCTGCTCGCCGCGACCATGGACGGCATCGAGGACGGCACGCTGAAGGCCGTACCGCAGCCGAACGAGGGCATCACCCTCGCCCCGAAGATCACCGTCGAGGACGCCCAGGTCGACTGGGCCGCCCCGGCGCTGCGCGTCGACCGGGTGGTGCGCGGCTGCACGCCTGCGCCCGGCGCCTGGACCACCTTCCGCGGCGAGCGGCTCAAACTCATCCAGGTCGCGCCTGCCCCGGACCGGACCGACCTCGCACCGGCGCAGCCGGCCGTGGGCAAGAACAGCGTCCACGTCGGCACCGGTTCGCACGCCGTGGAGCTGCTGTGGGTGCAGGCCCAGGGCAAGAAGCCGATGCGGGCGGCGGACTGGGCGCGCGGGGTGCGGATCGCGGACGGGGAGACGCTCGGCGGGTAGCGGGCCGGCGAGCGGGACGTACCCTTGGTGCGTATCCACATCAGACATCCGGAGCACCTTTTTCGTGAGCGACACCTCCCGTGGGCCCCGCAAGCCCGGCAAGCCCTACCGTCGGCCCAAGAAGGACCCCGTCCGCATCCTCGCCTTCGAGGCGCTGAGGGCCGTGGACGAGCGGGACGCGTACGCCAACCTCGTGCTGCCGCCGCTCCTGCGCAAGGCGCGGGAGAAGGAGGGGCCCGACAAGTTCGACGGCCGGGACGCGGCGCTGGCGACCGAGCTGGTGTACGGGACGCTGCGGCGGCAGGGCACGTACGACGCCGTCATCTCCGCCTGTGTGGACCGGCCGTTGCGCGAGGTCGACCCGCCGGTGCTGGATGTGCTGAGTCTCGGTGTGCACCAGTTGCTCGGGACGCGGATCCCGACCCATGCCGCCGTGTCCGCCTCCGTGGAGCTGGCCCGGGTCGTGCTCGGTGACGGGCGGGCCAAGTTCGTCAACGCCGTGCTGCGCAAGGTCGCGCAGGACGACCTGGACACCTGGATCGAGCGCGTCGCACCGCCCTACGACGAGGACCCCGAGGACCACCTGGCCGTCGTGCACTCGCATCCGCGCTGGGTCGTCTCCGCGCTGTGGGACTCCCTCGGCGGCGGCCGGGCCGGCATCGAGCGGCTGCTGGAGGCGGACAACGAGCGGCCCGAGGTGACCCTGGTCGCGCGCCCCGGGCGGGCCACGGCCGAGGAGCTGCTCCGGGAGGAGGCCGCCGTGGCGGGGCGTTGGTCACCGTATGCCGTGCGGCTCGCCGAAGGCGGTGAACCCGGCGCGATCGAGGCCGTACGGGACGGCCGCGCGGGCGTACAGGACGAAGGCAGCCAGCTCGTGGCGCTGGCGCTGGCCAACGCTCCGCTGGACGGGCCGGACGAGAAGTGGCTCGACGGATGTGCCGGGCCCGGCGGCAAAGCGGCGCTGCTCGGTGCGCTGGCCGCCGAGCGAGGGGCGACCCTGCTCGCCTCCGAGAAGCAGCCGCACCGGGCCGGGCTGGTGGCCAAGGCCCTGCGCGGCAACCCGGGGCCGTACCAGGTCATCGCCGCGGACGGCACCCGTCCGCCGTGGCGGCCCGGCTCCTTCGACCGCGTCCTGATGGACGTGCCCTGCACCGGGCTCGGCGCGCTGCGCCGGCGGCCCGAGGCGCGCTGGCGGCGCCGTCCCGAGGACCTGGAAGGTTTCGGGCCGCTGCAGCGCGCCCTGCTGCGCACCGCGCTGGATGCCGTACGGGTCGGCGGCGTCGTCGGCTACGCCACCTGCTCGCCGCACCTCGCCGAGACCAGGGCCGTCGTCGACGACCTGCTCAAGCAGCACCCCGAGGCCGAGCTGATCGACGCGCGGCCCCTGCTGCCGGGCGTACCGGACCTCGGTGACGGCCCCGACGTACAGCTGTGGCCGCATCTGCACGGAACCGACGCCATGTATCTGGCGCTCATCCGGAGAACCGGCTGACTTCGGCGCCGTCCTCATCGTCGTATGAACGTCTCAGGTGCGGACCGGCGCGAACAAACGTGCCCGGACATGGCAGGCTTGGGTCATGGCCGTGCAGATCAACCCCAGCATCCTGTCCGCCGACTTCGCCCGCCTCGCGGACGAGGCGAAGGCGGTCGAAGGAGCCGACTGGCTCCACGTCGACGTCATGGACAACCATTTCGTCCCGAACCTCACGCTCGGAGTGCCGGTCGTAGAGTCCCTGGCCCGTGCGACGGACACCCCGCTGGACTGCCATCTGATGATCGAGGCCCCCGATCGCTGGGCCCCGCAGTACGTCGAAGCGGGGGCCTCCTCCGTCACCTTCCACGTCGAGGCGGCCGCCGCGCCGGTCCGGCTCGCCCGGGAGATCCGGGCCAAGGGCGCCCGCGCCTCCATGGCCCTGAAGCCCGCCACGCCCATCGAGCCGTACGAGGATCTGCTCCCCGAGCTCGACATGCTGCTGGTCATGACGGTTGAGCCGGGATTCGGCGGGCAGGCGTTCCTCGACATCATGCTTCCCAAGATCCGCCGCACCCGCGAGCTGATCAGCAAGCACGGTCTCGAACTGTGGCTCCAGGTGGACGGCGGAGTCTCCGCCGCCACCATCGAGCGCTGCGCCGAGGCCGGCGCGGACGTCTTCGTCGCGGGTTCGGCGGTGTACGGCGCCGAGGACCCGGCGCACGCGGTACGTGCACTGCGCACCCAGGCGGAGACGGTGACCGCCAAGGCGAGCTGGGCGTGCGACCACTGAACCAAGACAACGTGAACGGCGCCCATCAGGGCGGATCAAGTGCGCCGAATCTGCAAGGATGAACGGCGAATCCAGAGTGTGAACAGCAGTGAGGAGATCGCCGTGTCGGGTATGTCGGCGGGCCGGTCAGCAGTGCGGATGGGACCCGCTGAGCTGGTGCAGGCGGCGGCCATGGCCCGCCGCTTCTACCTCGAGGGCAAGTCCAAGATCCAGATCGCGGAGGAGTTCGGCGTCAGCCGCTTCAAGGTGGCCCGGGTCCTGGAGACCGCTCTCGAACGGGATCTCGTACGCATCGAGATCCGCGTCCCGGCCGAGCTGGACGCCGAGCGCTCGGACGCGCTCCGTGCCCGCTACGGCCTCAGGCACGCCGTCGTGGTGGAGTCCCCGGCCGAGGCCGAGGAGACGCCCGATCCGGAGAACCTCGGTGAGGTGGCCGCCGACCTGCTCGGCGAACTCGTCAACGAGGGCGATGTGCTGGGCCTTGCCTGGGGCCGCTCCACCATCCACATGGCCGCGGCCCTGGACCGGCTGCCGCCGTGCACGGTGGTGCAGCTGACGGGCGTGTACGACGCCGGGACCGCCGAGCGCGGCTCCGTGGAGGCCGTGCGCCGCGCCGCCCAGGTCTCCGGCGGCGACGCCCACCCCATCTACGCGCCGATGCTGCTGCCGGACGCGGCGACCGCGGCCGCGCTGCGCCACCAGACCGGGATCGCCCGGGCCTTCGAGTACTTCGACAAGGTCACGGTCGCGTGCGTCTCCATCGGCTCCTGGGAGCCCGGTATCTCGACGGTGCACGACATGCTGAGCGACGAGGAGCGCGCGCACTACGCCTCGCTCGGCGTCGCAGCCGAAATGTCCGCGCACCTCTTCGACGGCCAGGGCCGCCGGGTCGGCCGGGACCTCGGCGAGCGGTGCATCACCGTCAAGGCCGACCAGCTCCGCCGTATCCCCGAGGTCGTCGCGATCGCGGGCGGGGCGCGCAAGGCGTCCGCCATCGACGCGGTGCTGCGCTCCGGGCTCGTCACCAGCCTGGTGACGGACACCTCGGCGGCGGACGTCCTGATGACGGCAGGTCCGACGCCGAAACCGGCGCTCAACAGGGCCGACCCGGACGGGATCTGACAGGTGGTCAGGAAAATCGCCAAGACCCGATCAGGGCGGTGCTGAGATGGCGGAACTCGTGGTCGCGCTGGACCTCGACGGGGTCACGGACAAGGCGGGCCTGATGGACCGCTGCGTGGACGCCCTCCAGCTGCCCGGTTGGTTCGGCCGCAACTGGGACGCGCTCGTCGACAGCCTCAGCGACATCTCTGTCTGGCCCGAGGAAGCAGTGGACGGGCTGCTCGTGGTCGTACGGAACTGGCAGCCGTACGCGAAGGTGCGCCCCGAGGAGTGGGAGATCGCGCGAGAGGTGTTCTCCGCGGCCATGGACCGGATGCCGGCGCTCACCGTGGCCCTCGCCCTTGGAGGAACCTCCTAAGGGCCCTCTGACCAGGCTGGATGATCTGCCCGTGCACCGCATTCCGGTCGACATGGGACAATGAAGTACGTGCTCTTCCCCCTGGCTGACCTGCCCGGGGGCCACCTCTGATCGACTGGGATGTGCAGCACGTGCGTTTCCTCAACGACATCCAGCCCGCGTACGACCTGACGTACGACGACGTCTTCATGGTCCCGAGCCGCAGTGCGGTCGGCTCGCGGCAGGGTGTGGACCTCAGCTCCCCGGACGGCACGGGCACCACGATCCCGCTGGTCGTCGCCAACATGACCGCCATCGCCGGCCGCCGCATGGCCGAGACGATGGCCCGGCGCGGCGGCCTCGTCGTCATCCCCCAGGACATTCCGATCGAGGTCGTCACCGAGGTCGTCTCCTGGGTGAAGAGCCGCCACCACGTCCTGGACACCCCGATCGTGCTGGCCCCGCACCAGACCGTCGCCGACGCGCTGGCCCTGCTGCCCAAGCGTGCGCACAACGCCGGAGTCGTCGTCGACGAGGACGGCCGGCCGGTCGGCGTCGTCACCGACCAGGACCTGACCGGCGTGGACCGCTTCACACAGCTCGAGGTCGTCATGTCTCGGGATCTGCTGCTCCTGGACGCGGACATCGACCCGCGTGAGGCGTTCAACCGGCTCGACCACGCCAACCGCCGCTACGCGCCCGCCGTCGACAAGGACGGCAGGCTCGCCGGCATCCTCACCCGCAAGGGCGCCCTGCGCGCCACGCTGTACACGCCCGCCACCGACGCGCAGGGCAGGCTGCGCATCGCCGCCGCCGTCGGCATCAACGGCGATGTCGCGGGCAAGGCCAAGCAACTGCTGGACGCGGGCGTGGACACGCTCGTCATCGACACGGCGCACGGCCACCAGGAGTCGATGATCAGCGCCATCAAGGTGGTGCGCGCCCTCGACCCGCAGGTTCCGATCGTCGCCGGCAACATCGTCGCCGCCGAGGGCGTGCGCGACCTGATCGAGGCGGGCGCCGACATCATCAAGGTCGGTGTCGGCCCCGGCGCGATGTGCACCACCCGCATGATGACCGGCGTCGGCCGGCCGCAGTTCTCCGCGGTCCTGGAGTGCGCGGCCGAGGCGAGGAAGTACGGCAGGCACGTGTGGGCCGACGGCGGTGTCCGGCACCCGCGCGACGTGGCCATGGCCCTGGCGGCCGGTGCGTCGAACGTGATGATCGGCTCGTGGTTCGCGGGCACCTACGAGTCCCCGGGCGACCTGCAGCAGGACGCGAACGGCCGCCTCTACAAGGAGTCGTTCGGCATGGCCTCCGCGCGCGCGGTCCGCAACCGAACGTCGGAGGAGTCGGCGTACGACCGCGCCCGCAAGGCGCTGTTCGAGGAGGGCATCTCCACCTCGCGCATGTTCCTCGACCCGGGGCGTCCCGGCGTGGAGGACCTGATCGACTCGATCATCGCGGGCGTCCGCTCCTCCTGCACCTACGCCGGTGCGAACTCCCTGCAGGAGTTCGCCGAGAAGGCGGTGGTCGGCATCCAGAGCGCGGCCGGCTACGCGGAGGGCAAGCCGCTGCACGCCAGCTGGATCTGAGCCAAGTCCCTTGCCGACGGCCCCCGTTGAAAATCGGGGGCCGTCGGCGTGTCCGGCCTCTACCGTCGGGTGCATGGAGATCACCGTCTGCCGGGCCGCCGATGTGGCGCTGCTCGACCAGTACATCCCTTCGCCCGGCGCCACCTCGTTCCACGCCCGGCGCTTCGCCCGCCAGGAGGCGGGGGACTGCACGTATCTGCTCGCCTGGCTGGAGGGCCGGCCCGTGGGGCACACGGAGATGCGCTGGATCGGCTGCGAGGCGCCCGAAGTCGCCGTGGACTGCCCCGAGATCGGCGGTCTGGGCGTCTGGCCCGAGCACCTCCGCTCGCGCGGGATCGGCACCCAACTGATCCGAGCGGCCGAGGAGTTGGCCCGGGACCGGTCCCTGCCGCTCATCGGCATCGGTGTCGGCAGGGACAACCCGCGCGCGGCGGCGTTGTACGCGCGGCTCGGGTATCGCCCGGTGACGGACTACCTGGACCGCTATACGTACATCGACGTGGACGGTGCCGAGCGCGAGTGCATCGACGCCTGCACCTTCCTGGTGAAGGAGCTGCACTGAGCATCCTCGCGCAACGCTCGGCAGTCCCTGTGCAACGAACGCCCGCCGGGATGCGATGAACGCAACGAACTTGCACGTATGCGCAAGGTTGCTGCATTTCGCCTGCGAAGGCCTGCCCCGTAGGGTCATGCCCTGTACGTGGCGTGGCAGGGACCCCGCTCGGTGGGTTCCTGCTCGCGCAGGGATGCCGCCGGTCCCCGCCGCCCTGACCGCAGTGACGAAGGAGTCAGCGCGTGCTCGATCAAGGCGCACCACCGCAGGACCGCACCATGAACGCCCCACCTTCCCTGGGCGTCGGCGCGCGCCTCATGCGCCGCAAGCCCGTGGAACGCCTGGTCGCGGAGGGCGGCCAGGGTGAGGGAGGGGCCCTGCGCCGCTCCCTCGGGCTGTGGCAGCTCACCATGATCAGCATCGGCGCCACCCTCGGCACCGGCATCTTCGTGGTTCTCGGCGAGGCCGTGCCCAAGGCCGGTCCTGCCGTCACCCTGTCCTTCGTGATCGCCGGTCTGACCGCGCTCTTCTCGGCCCTCTCGTACGCCGAGCTGGCGGGCACCATCCCGGTCGCCGGGTCCTCGTACTCGTATGCATACGCAACCATGGGCGAGCTGATCGCCTGGATCTGCGGCTGGTGTCTGGTCCTGGAGTACGGCGTCTCGGTCGCCGCCGTGGCCGTCGGCTGGGGCGAGTACCTCAACGAACTGCTGGACGGGACCATAGGCGTCACCATCCCGGACGCCCTGTCCGCCCCGCCCGGCGACGGCGGCATCTTCAACCTGCCCGCACTGATCGTGGTGCTCCTGGCCATGGCCTTCCTGCTGGGCGGCGCGCGGGAGTCCGCCCGCGCCAACACGATCATGGTCTGTGTGAAGATCGCCGCGCTGGTGCTGTTCTGCGCCATCGGCATCCAGGGCTTCAGGTCCGGGAACTACGCGCACTTCATGCCGCTCGGCATGGCGGGCGTGAGCGCTGCCGGTGCCACGCTCTTCTTCTCCTACATCGGCTTCGACGCCGCCTCCACCGCAGGTGAAGAGGCCAAGAACGCCCAGCGTGACCTGCCGCGGGCCATCATGCTGTCGCTCGTGATCGTCACCGCGCTGTACGTGCTCGTCGCCGCCGTCGCCGTCGGCGCCAAGCCCTGGCGGCGGTTCAACGACTCGGAGGCCGGGCTCGCCCAGATCATGCGCGACGTCACCGGCCAGTCCTTCTGGGGCACCCTGCTCGCCGCCTGCGCCGTCATCGCCATCGCGAGCGTCGTGCTGACCGTGCTCTACGGCCAGACCCGCATCCTCTTCGCGATGTCCCGGGACGGGCTCGTCCCCAAGGTGTTCGGCAAGGTCCACCCGAAGACCGGCGCGCCCCGCGCGGGCACGGTCATCGTCTCCCTGTTCTGCGGAGTCCTCGCCGCCGCGATCCCGCTCGGCCAGCTCGCCGACGCCACCAGCATCGGCACCCTCTTCGCCTTCGCCCTGGTCAACGTCGCCGTCGTGGTGCTGCGCCGGACCCGACCGAACATGCCCCGCACCTTCCGGGTGCCGCTCTCCCCGGTCCTGCCCGCCGTGGGCTTCGCGTTCTGCATCTGGATGATGGGCAGCCTGTCCGGCGTCACCTGGGTGGTCTTCGGGGGCTGGATGGCGGTCGGGCTCGTGTTCTACTTCGGGTACGGCTATCGCCGCTCCCGTCTTGCCACGCGAGCAGAACTCGCAACTCCAGAAGTTCTCGCGACTCCAGAGAAGTGAACCACCAGCAGTGCTGAACGATCTCGACGAACGCATCGTGCACGCCCTCGCCGAGGACGCCCGCCGCTCCTACGCGGACATCGGGCAGCTCGTCGGCCTGTCCGCACCCGCCGTGAAGCGGCGCGTGGACCGGCTGCGCGCCACCGGAGCCATCACCGGCTTCACCGTACGGGTGGACCCGGGGGCGCTCGGCTGGGAGACCGAGGGGTTCGTCGAGATCTACTGCCGCCACAACACCTCGCCGGAGGTCATCCGGCGGGGTCTTGAGCCCTACCAGGAGGTCGTGGCCGCCTCCACGGTCACCGGCGACGCGGACGCGATCGTGCAGGTCTTCGCCTCCGACATGCGCCACTTCGAACGGGTCCTGGAGCGCATCGCCGGGGAGCCGTTCGTCGAACGCACCAAGTCCGTGCTGGTGCTGTCCCCGCTGCTGCGCCGCTTCTCGTCGGGGTCGCCGACATAATCGCCGGACGGGGATCGCCGCACGCGCCTACCATCGGTGCCATGACCTGGCGACATTGATCCACCAGCCGTGCCTCCCGAGGGCCGCCTCGGACGCCGTACCTCCGGCATCCGATCCGTCCCTGCGGGAAGGCCTCATGACACTCTCACCTGCGCGCGTCCCCGTCACCGCCGGCGTCCGCCGGCTCACGGCCACGCTGTACGGCTACGCGTTCCTCGACGACTTCGTCCTGCTCTACCCGGTGTACGCGCTCCTCTTCAGCGACACCGGTCTGTCCGTCTGGCAGATCTCCTCCCTCTTCGCCCTCTGGTCGATCACGGGTGTCGTTCTGGAGTTGCCCTCCGGCGCCTGGGCCGACGCCGTCTCCCGGCGGCTGCTGCTCCGGCTCGGCCCGCTGCTCACCGCGGCCGGCTTCACCCTGTGGGTGCTCACCCCGTCGTACTGGGCCTTCGCCCTGGGCTTCGTCCTGTGGGGCGCCCGCGGAGCACTCGGCTCCGGCGCGCTGGAGGCGCTGGTGTACGAGGAACTGGAACGGCTCGGTGAGGCCGACCGGTACGCCAGGATCATGGGCCGGGCACGGGCCGCCGGACATGTCGCGATCATGGCGGCCATGGCGCTCGCCGGACCCGTCTTCGCCTGGGGCGGTTACTCCGCCGTCGGAGCCGCGAGCGTGCTGGCCTGTCTGGCGAGCGCCGCGACGGCGACCCGCTTCCCGGAGAACCGGGCGGCGCCGAAGGCCGATGCGGAGGACTGGTCCACCACCCTGCGGGAGGGGCTCACCGCGGTCCGCCGCGACCGGTCGCTGCGCGGCGCGCTGCTGCTCGTCCCGGCGGTGGGGGCCGTGTGGGAGGCGCTCGACGAGTACACGCCACTGCTGGTGCGGGACAGCGGCGTGGCCGAGACGACGGTCCCCTATCTCCTGCTGCTGATCTGGGCGGGAGCGACCGCCGGAGGCCTGCTGGCCGGGCCCTGGGAACGCATGGGTACGGCAGGCCTGGCGGCGGTCCTCGCGGTGGCCGCCCTCGCCATGGCCGTGGGCGCCGCGGCCCGTACCCCGGGCGCCCTCGTCCTGCTCGCCTTCGCCTTCGGCGGCTTCCAGCTGGCGACCGTACTGGCCGACGTCCGCCTCCAGCAGCGCATCGACGACACCCGCCGGGCCACCCTGACCTCGGTCGCGGGCCTGGGCAGCGACCTGGCCACGGTCGCGGCGTACGGCGTCTACGCGGCGATCGAGACAAGAGCGGCGCACAGCACCGCGTTCGCGCTGTTCGCGGTGCCTTATCTGTTGACGGCGATGCTGCTGGTGCTCAAGTGGCCATTGCGGTCCCGGCGGAGCTTCCCGTAGGTTGTGCGGCGTCGTTACCGACGGGTAGCACTGGCGAGTAACTCCGGGGAGTGAGTATGCGCCGGCTCATCGGCCGTCCCAGTACGGTACGCGCCCGGATCGTCGCGCTCGCGCTCGCGCCCGTGCTGGCGCTGCTGGTGCTGTGGAGCTTCGCCATGGTGTCCGTCACCGGGGAGCTGCGCGCGCTCGTCCGGGTGCAGGGGGTCTACGAGGAGTTCGGCACCCCCGTCGACACGGCGATCGGGCAGATCCAGATCGAACGGCGGCTGTCCGCCGCGTACTTGGGCACGGACAGCCGTACGCCGCCCGTCGCCGGCCTGCTGGAGCAGCAGCGCCGTACCGACCGGGCCATGGACGCCATGCGTGACGCGATCCGGTCCGGGGACCGCGGCCGGCTCTCCGCCCGGCAGCGCCAGGCGCTGGACGCCATGGTCACGACCGCCGGCAGGCTGGAGGGGCTGCGGGAGCGGGTGCTGTCCCGGGACGTCTCCTGGGACCGGGCGGTGAGCGAGTACAGCGCGTTGGTGGAACCCGGCTTCGACGTCGAGTCGACGCTCACCGCCCTGCAGGCCGGGCAGCTCGCGCGGGAGGCCCAGGTCGTCGTCGAGCTGGTCCGGGTACGGGAGTTCGTCTCGCGGGAGGACGCCCTGGTTGCCGGAGCGCGGGCGGCCGGGACACTGACCGACCGGCAGTACGACACGCTCACGGCGACCGTCGAGGACCGACGGGTGTTCGAGCGGACGTATGTGCCGGACCTGCCGGGGGACTCGCGGGCGCTGTTCGAGGAGTTCCAGCGCGGGCAGCTGCACCGGAAGCTGGTGACGAGCGAGGACGCGCTGCTGCGGGCCGGAGCGGCGGGCGCGGGGAACGCCGTCGCGGTCGACTCCTGGCGCTCCACCACCGACCGGGCGGTCAAGCAGTACATGCGGCTGTGCACCCGCTCCGCCATGAACTCCGCCGGGCGCGGGAGGGAGTTCGCCTACCGGGAGCTGGCCAGGGCCGCCGCGGTCGGAGTGGTCGGACTGGCTGCCGTAGGGCTGTCGCTGTGGTTCGCGGTGCGGGGCGCGCGGCGGATCTCGCGGCGGCTCGAGACGCTGCGGGATGCCGCCGATCTCCTGGCCACCAGCCAACTGCCCGACGTCATGGCCAGGTTGAGTGCGGGCCAGGACGTGGACGCGGTCACCGAGGCGCCGCCGCTCGCGGACGGGGAGGCGGCCTCGGACGAGATCGGCGACGTGGGGCGGTCCTTCAACGCCGCGCGCCTCGCGGCCGTCGAGGCGGCCGTGCAGCAGGCGAACCTGCGCCGTGGGCTCTCCGCGGTACTGCTCAACATCGCCCGCCGCAACCAGTCGCTCGTGCACCGGCAGCTGAAGCTGGTCGACACGCTGGAGCGGCGCACGGACGACCCGGACGTGCTGGAACAGCTCTTCCGCATCGACCATCTCACCACCCGGATGCGGCGCCACGCCGAGAACCTGATCGTCCTGTCCGGCTCGGCGCCCGGCCGCAGATGGCGGCGCCCGGTGCCCGTCGCCGACGTCGTCGCCTCCGCGGTCGGTGAGATCGAGGCGTACGCCCGCGTCGAGGTGCCGCCGATGCCCCCGGCGGGTGTCGCGGCGGACGCCGTCGCCGACGTCGTCCATCTGATCGCCGAGCTCGTCGAGAACGCCACGGTGTTCTCGCCGCCGGACACCCGCGTGACCATGCGCAGCGCACGGGCCGACGGCGGCTTCGTCCTGCAGATCGACGACCGGGGGCTCGGGTTCGACGCCGGGCAGCTGGCGGAGGCGGAGCGGACGATCAGGAATCCCGGCGGCTTCGATCCGACCCGGCACGACAGGCTCGGGCTGTACGTCGTGGGGCGCCTCGCCGCCAGGCACGGGATCGAGGTGGCGTTCGGCCCGTCGCCGTACGGCGGGACGACGGCGGTGGTGACCCTGCCGGAGGGCGTGCTGGCGGAGGAGGGCGTGGCGGCGCGGGCGTCCCTGCCGTGAGTGACGAGCACTGGTACGAGGACGAGACCGGGGCGATGGTGCGGCCGTACACCGTCACGAGGGGGCGGACCCGGCCCTCCGGCGGGCCGCGCATCGATCTGATGGCGCGGGTCACTGCCGTGGGCGGGGAGGCGGGGGCAGGGGTCGACCATGCCGGGGCCGCACTGCTTGCGCTGGTCCGGGGTCGGTCCCGGCCGGTGGTCGAGCTGGCCGCGGATGCGGATCTGCCGCTGACGGTGCTGCGGGTGTTGCTGGGGGATCTGGCCGAGGCCGGGCTGGTGCGGGTCGATGCGCCGCGGCGCGTGGATGTGGGCGGGGCCGCGGATGATCCCGCATTGCTGCGGGAGATCATTGAGCGGTTGCGTGAGCTTTAGCTCCGCGGAGTGTGTCGTTGTTCGTCTGCGGCGTCGTCGTGGCTTCTCGCGCCCCGCGGCGGAGCCGCTGATGTCACAGCCCCGCGCCCCTATAAGGGCGCCGCAGGACCCGGTGGCTGAAGAGCGCAACGAATCGCCGTCGGACGCGCCCCGTACGCAACGAAACGCTCACCGGCGCGCAACGGGTTCTTCTTGCTGGGCCCAGCCCTGCGACCGTACCGTCTAAAGGGCCCCCGAACCCCTCCGTATCGCTGAGGAACACGCATGCGTACCGCCCTGCTCCAGAGCTCCGGTCGTCCCGGGTCCGTTGCCGAGAACCTCAAGGTGCTCGACGCGGCTGCCCGGCGGGCCGCTGCCGCGGGTGCCCTGCTGCTGGCCGCGCCGGAGATGTTCCTGACCGGGTACGCGATCGGCGACGACATCGGCCGCCTCGCCGAGCCGGCCGACGGTGAGTCCGCGGACGCGATCGCCGACATCGCCGGGCGGCACGGGCTCGCGATCGCGTACGGGTACCCGGAGCGGGACGGCGCGACCGTCTTCAACTCCGCACAGCTGATCTCCGCCGAGGGCATCCGCCTCGCGAACTACCGCAAGACCCACCTCTTCGGCTGCTTCGAGCGCGACCACTTCACGCCGGGCGAGCAGCCGGTCGTCCAGGCCGAGCTCGGCGGGCTCACCGTCGGCCTCATGATCTGCTACGACGTCGAGTTCCCGGAGAACGTCCGGGCCCACGCCCTGGCCGGCACCGACCTCCTCGTCGTGCCGACGGCGCAGATGCACCCGTTCCAGTTCGTCGCCGAGTCGATGATCCCGGTCCGGGCCTGGGAGAACCAGCTGTACGTCGCATACGTCAACCGGGTCGGTCAGGAAGGGGAGTTCGACTTCGTCGGGCTCTCCGCGCTGGCCGGTCCCGACGGGGTCGCCCGCGCCCGCGCCGGACGCGGCGAGGAGCTGGTGTTCGCCGACGCCGACCCCGCCTTCCTCGCCGCCTCCCGTGAGGCGAACCCGTACCTGGAGGACCGCCGGCCCGGCCTCTACGGGTCCCTCGTCTGATCCCCTCATCCCGTACTCGTACTTTCCGTGCAAGGAGTCCGTACCCCATGACGTCCACCGTGCCCAACGCCGTCGAGCACGCAGACGAGCAGCAGCTGCCGCCGATCACCATGTTCGGCCCGGACTTCCCGTACGCGTACGACGACTTCCTCGCCCACCCCGCGGGCCTCGGCCAGATACCGGCCACCGAGCACGGCGCCGAGGTCGCGGTCATCGGCGGCGGACTGTCCGGCATCGTCGCCGCCTACGAGCTGATGAAGATGGGCCTCAAGCCGGTCGTGTACGAGGCCGACCGGATCGGCGGGCGCCTGCGGACCGTCGGGTTCGAGGGCTGCGATCCGTCCCTCACCGCCGAGATGGGCGCGATGCGCTTCCCGCCGTCCTCGACGGCCCTGCAGCACTACATCGACCTGGTGGGGCTCGAGACCCGGCCCTTCCCCAACCCTCTTGCGGAGACCACCCCGTCGACGGTCGTCGACCTCAAGGGAGAGTCGCACTACGCCGAGACGGTCGACGACCTGCCGCAGGTCTACCGCGATGTCGCCGAGGCGTGGAACAAGTGCCTCGAAGAGGGCGCGGACTTCTCCGACATGAACCGCGCCCTGCGCGAGCGTGACGTGCCGCGCATCCGCGAGATCTGGGCCGAGCTGGTCCAGAAGCTCGACAACCAGACCTTCTACGGCTTCCTCTGCGACTCCGAGGCCTTCAAGTCCTTCCGCCACCGCGAGATCTTCGGCCAGGTCGGCTTCGGGACGGGCGGCTGGGACACCGACTTCCCCAACTCCATCCTGGAGATCCTGCGGGTCGTCTACACCGAGGCCGACGACCACCACCGCGGCATCGTCGGCGGCAGCCAGCAGCTCCCGCTGCGGCTCTGGGAGCGCGAGCCCGAGAAGATCGTCCACTGGCCGTACGGGACGTCCCTGAAATCCCTGCACGTGGACGGCGAGCCCCGCCCGGCCGTGACCCGGCTGCACCGCACGGCGGGCAACCGGATCACCGTGACCGACGCGAACGGTGACATCCGCACCTACCGGGCGGCGATCTTCACCGCCCAGTCCTGGATGCTGCTGTCGAAGATCGCCTGCGACGACTCGCTCTTCCCGATCGACCACTGGACGGCCATCGAGCGCACCCACTACATGGAGTCCAGCAAGCTCTTCGTGCCCGTCGACCGTCCGTTCTGGCTCGACAAGGACGAGGAGACCGGCCGGGACGTCATGTCGATGACGCTCACCGACCGCATGACCCGCGGCACCTACCTGCTGGACGACGGCCCGGACAGGCCCGCCGTCATCTGCCTCTCCTACACCTGGTGCGACGACAGCCTGAAGTGGCTGCCGCTGTCGGCGAACGAGCGGATGGAGGTCATGCTGAAGTCGCTCGGCGAGATCTACCCGAAGGTCGACATCAGGAAGCACATCATCGGGAACCCGGTGACGGTGTCCTGGGAGAACGAGCCGTACTTCATGGGCGCGTTCAAGGCCAACCTGCCCGGCCACTACCGCTACCAGCGGCGCCTGTTCACGCACTTCATGCAGGACCGGCTGCCCGAGGACAAGCGGGGCATCTTCCTCGCCGGCGACGACATCTCCTGGACGGCCGGCTGGGCCGAGGGCGCGATCCAGACCGCGCTGAACGCGGTCTGGGGCGTCATGCACCACTTCGGCGGCGAGACCGACGCGACCAACCCGGGGCCGGGCGACGTGTACGACGAGATCGCGCCGGTCGAGCTGCCGGAGGACTAGCCGGCTAGAGACCGGCGGCGCGCACGGACTCGTAGAGCTCGGCGGCCACGTCCTTCAGCTCCTGGGCGTCCCGGGTGCCGCCCTGGAGTTCGAAGAAGAACTCGTCGAGGCCGCTTTCGGCATGGGCGGCGAGATCCTCGACGATCTGGGCGACGCTGCCCTGGAACGGGGAGCGGTCGGAACCGTCGTACGCCTTGGGCGTGTACCCGGCGTTCACCCGTACCACCGTCTCGATCGGCGCGGTGCGGCCGCGCTCGGCCGCCAGGTCCTGCAACTGGCGCCGCTGCGCGGCCAGTTGCTCGGCCCCCATGGCGATCGGCATCCAGCCGTCGGCGCGGTCCACGAGCCGGGTCATCGCCTTCCTGCTGTTGGTGGGCAGCAGGATCGGGACGGGACGGGCGGGCTTGGGGCCGACCACGGCCGAGGCGATCTTGGTGATCCGGCCCTCGTACGTCACCGGGTCCGGGCCCCAGACCGCCCGGCAGACGTCGATGATCTCGTCCAGGACCCGGCCCCGCTCCTCGAAGGGTGCCACGCCCGCGGCCGCGTACTCGTCGAGCGACCAGCCGGTGCCGAGGCCCGCCAGTACCCGGCCGCCGCTCGCCGCATCCAGCGTGGCGAGCGACTTGGCCAGCTGGAAGGGGTTGTGCAGCGGGGCCACCAGGATGCTCGTGCCGAGCCGGGCCCGGTCGGTCGCCGCGGCGGCGAGGGTCAGCGTCACCAGGGGGTCCGGCACGCTCCGGTACGTGTCGGGCCACGGCAGGCCCTCGACGCCGTACAGACCCTGGGTCGCGGGTTCGGGGAAGAGGGCACGCTCATAGACCCACAGGCTCTGGTAGCCGATCTGTTCGGCGGTGCGTGCCACGTCGGGCACATCACGTCCGATGTCGTACTGCCGCGCCTGAGGAAGGCTCAGTCCCAGCCGAATGGCCATGCGTCCGCTCCTTTGCGTCCGGTTCAACAGTCAACTTAACTCGGGAGCGGCGTGAGCAGCATGCGTCCCGCGAAGCCGACCGCCGCGTCGAGGCGCTCGGTGAACTCGGCGGCGACCTCGGGCAGTCCGCGCAGGGCCCACAGCGCCCGCGCCGCGGTCCAGGTGGCGTCCCGGGCTCGCTCCAGGCTCCAGGCGCCGAGCAGATGGGTGAGCGGGTCGGCGATCTGGAGGAGGTCGGGGCCCGGCATCAGATCTTCGCGGATGCGCTCCTCCAGCGAGACGAGGAGGTCGCCCACGCGGTCGAACTCGTCCTCCAGCTCGGCCGGTTCGCAGTCCAACGTACGGCAGCTGTCCACGACGGCCAGCGCCAGGTCGTGCCCGATGTGCGCATTGATGCCCGCCAGCGCGAACTGCAACGGTCGTACTCCGGGATGGCGGCGCAGCTGGAACAGGGGCCGCCAGCAGGCCGGCTGGTGCCGCTCGGCGGTGACCGCGTCGACGGCGGCGAGATAGCGCTCGGCGAACCGTACGTCCAGCGTTGTCACAGCCCGCGCGTCCGCGAACCGATGGGCCTCGATGCTGCGGTCGACGGCCTCGGTGACGGCGAGGTAGACGCGGTTGAAGACCGCGACACCGTCCCGTTCGGGCAGGGTCGCGTCGAGGGCGCGCATGCGGGAGACGACTGCGTCTACAGAAGTGGTGAACTGTTCCAATTGCGCCATGAGGGAAGGGTCCCAGTCCTAGGCTGACGGGGGTGTCGGCGGGCCCGGCGCTTCCCCAGAACGGGGGAACGGAGTGGGGGGAGCAGCACGGTGTCAGGCTTACGCGCGCAGCGGCTGGCCGCACGCAGGGCCGAGCGCAGACGGGCCAAACGGCGCGGCGCCATGGCCGCGGCGGCCTGGGTCGTGGTCGCCGTCGGCACCGCGACCGGCATGATGTCGGCGCTCGACGACGGACGCGGCGCGCAGCAGGCGAAGCCCGAGGTGACCAGTTCGCCGCAGCTCGAGCAGTTGCCGGTGGTGCCCTCCGCGTCGGCCACGACCACCAAGTCCGCGTCCCCGACGCCGAGTTCATCCCCGAAGGTCGCTCCGTCGCCGACCAGGACCGAGCAGAAGCGGCAGCCCGCCGCGCTGTCAGCCCTCCTCTACCGGCACTCCGACTCGCAGGTGCTCGACTGGGTCCGCACCCATCCGGACGACCCGCGCACACCGGTCATAGAGTCCCGTATAGCCGATCAGCCGGCCGCCGTGTGGTTCGCCGACTACACGCCGGCGACCATCACCTCCCGGGTGCGCGCGGTCACCTCGGACGCCGCGGCGCAGGACCGGGTGCCCGTGGTCGTTCCGTACGCGATACCCGGCCGCGACTGCGGGGGCGCCTCCAAGGGCGGGGCGCCCGACCTCGCCGCGTACGACGCCTGGATCGACAGCTTCGCGGCGGGGCTCGGCTCCGGCGAGGCCGTCGTCGTCCTGGAGCCCGACTCCATAGCCCAGTCCGGCTGCCTCTCCGACCGCGCCCGCGCGGACCGCTTCGCCTCGCTGGCCCGCGCGGGCCGCGTCCTGAAGGCCGCGGACCCGAAGGCGCGGGTCTACTACGACGCCGGGCACTCCGGCTGGAACCCGGCCGCGCAGCAGGCGGCGCTGCTGAAGGAGGCGGGCGCCGCCTCGGCCGCCTCCTCCGACGGGGTCTTCAGCAACGTCTCCAACTTCCAGACGACGCCCGACGAGATCGCCTACGACCGCCAGGTCCTCGCCGCCCTCGGCGGCCCCGCGGGCCTGGGCGCCGTCATCGACACCAGCCGCAACGGCAACGGCGCCCCAGCCGACGGCGAGTGGTGCGACCCGGCGGGCCGCAGGATCGGCCGGGCGCCCACCCTCAGCACCGGCGAGGCACGCATCGACGCCTATCTGTGGGTGAAGCTGCCGGGGGAGTCGGACGGCTGCAAGGGGGCCCCGGGCACGTTCAGCCCGTCGTACGCCTACGACTTGGCCTCGTCGTAGGAGGACGTGCCCTCGTCCAGCAGCGGCTGCCCGGTCTTGAGATGCGCGGGTGCGAAGGCACGCAGGGCGTGGTAGCCGGTGATGACGACCAGGGTGCCGAGGGCGATGCCGCTGAGGGAGAAGTGGTCGGTGAACTTCAGCGTCACATTGCCGACGCCGATGATGATGCCCGCTGCGGCCGGCACCAGGTTCAGCGGATTGCGCAGGTCGACCCGGGCGTTGGTCCAGATCTGCGCGCCGAGCAGGCCGATCATGCCGTAGAGGATGACGGTGATGCCGCCGAGGACGCCGCCCGGGATCGCGGCCACGACCGCGCCGAACTTCGGGCAGAGGCCGAAGAGGAGGGCGAAGCCGGCGGCGGCCCAGTACGCGGCGGTCGAGTACACGCGGGTCGCGGCCATCACGCCGATGTTCTCGGAGTACGTGGTGTTGGGCGGGCCGCCGACCGAGGTGGACAGCACGGAGCCGATGCCGTCGGCCGCGATCGCCGTGCCCAGCCTGTCGTCCAGGGAGTCGCCGGTCATTTCGCCGACCGCCTTGACGTGCCCGGCGTTCTCCGCGACCAGGGCGATCACGACCGGGAGTGCGACGAGGATCGCCGACCACTGGAACGACGGGCCGTGGAAGGACGGCAGGCCGATCCAGTCCGCCTTGCCGACGCCGGAGAGGTCGAGCCGCCAGTGGTCGGTGAGCTTGCCGCTCGCACCGACCGAGTGGATCTTCCCGAAGATCCGGTCGAAGGCCCAGGAGATGCCGTAGCCGAAGACCAGGCCGAGGAAGATCGCGATCCGGGACCAGAATCCGCGCAGGCAGACGACGGCCAGAGCGGTGAACAGCATGACCAGCAGGGCCGTCCACTGGTCCTGCGGCCAGTAGGTGGAGGCCGTGACCGGCGCGAGGTTGAAGCCGATCAGCATCACGACCGCGCCGGTGACGATCGGCGGCATCGCGGCATGGATGATCCGTGCCCCGAAGCGCTGCACGGCGAGTCCGACGAGGAACAGCGCGACGCCGACGACCAGGACCGCGCCGGTCACCGTGGCGCTCGTACCGCCCTGGGCGCGGATCACGGCGGCCACCCCCACGAACGACAGTGAGCAGCCCAGATAGCTGGGCACCCGGCCGCGGGTCGCCAGCAGGAAGATCACGGTCGCGACGCCCGACATCATGATCGCGAGGTTGGGGTCCAGACCCATCAGGACCGGCGCGACGAAGGACGCTCCGAACATGGCCACCACGTGCTGGGCGCCGAGGCCGGCCGTGCGGGGCCAGGAGAGCCGTTCGTCGGGGCGTACCACCGCTCCGGGTGCGGGCGTCCGCCCGTCTCCGTGCAGTTTCCAGCGCACGCCGAGATCCATGGTGGGGTTTCTCTTTCTCTGTGCATGAAGGCGGTCCGGACCATCGTCACGGCCGGTCGTCGCCTCTACGCTCTCACGGTCCTACTCATGAACTGCGTTCACATTCCTGACCATTCGTTCGATGGATCGGAGTGCTCGATGAGTGGAAGATCCCGTGCCGCCGTCCTGCTGGCCGCGGCGGTGACCCTCGCAGCCGTCCTCGTCCCCTCCGCGCACGCGGCACCCGCGGCTCCCGACACCGCCGTCCTCGACGGCGTCCGGCTGCAGCGGACCAAGCTCCGCCTGGATCAAGGCGATGCACCACTCAAGCTTGCCCTGCGAGAGTTGACGGCTCGCGCCGACAACTGGCTGAGCCAGGGCCCCTGGACGGTCGTCGACAAGCCCAGACCGGCGCCCGGCGGCGACCTGCACGACTATCTGAGCCAGGCACCCTACTGGTGGCCCACCCAGGCCCCGACGGCCGAAAACCCCTGGGGCTGCCCGTATGTCCAGCGGGACGGGCAGCGCAACCCGGAGGTCGACTCCGGCACCGACCGCCAGGACGTCGAGAAGGTCTTCGACTCGACCTACGACCTGTCCCTGGCCTGGTACTACACCGGCAAGCGGGCCTACGCCGAAAAGGCGGCCCAGGTCCTGCGCACGTGGTTCCTCGCCCCGGCCACCCGCATGAACCCCAACCTCGACCACGCCCAGTTCATCCCCTGCAAGTACGACGGCCGGGCCATCGGCATCATCGACTTCTCGCAGTCGTACACCAGCGTCGTCGACGCCCTCGCGATCCTCGCCACCGGCGCCCCCGGCTGGACGAAGACCGACCGGACGGGGATGGGGAAGTGGAACGCCGACTTCCTCGACTGGCTGAAGAACAGCACCTTCGGCAAGGAGGAGGGCGCGGCGGCCAACAACCACGGCACCTTCTACGACATGCAGCTCGCCGCCCTCGCCTACGCGACCGGCGACCGGGCGCTGGCCCGGCGAACCGTTCTCGACGCGCGCACGAAGCGCATCGACCCGCAGATCGCCGCCGACGGCAGCCAGCCCCAGGAGCTCGCCCGGACACGGAGCTGGCACTACTCGGCCTTCGACCTGGTCGCGTACAGCAGGCTCGCGGCGATCGGCAGGCACGTCGGCGTGAACCTGTGGACCTATCAAGGCCCGGACGGGCAGGGGCTGTTCAAGGCCGTCGACTACCTCCTGCCCACCGCGACCGGCTCCACCGCATGGCCGCACCCGGAACTGGAGTTCCACCGCTATGCGGCGAGCGACGTCGTGCACGCGGCGGCGGACGCGGGCGACAAGGCGGCGCAGCAGGCCGTCCCCAAGCTGGAGGCGCAGCCCGGCGGCGACCTCTGGGCGCTGCGCCCGGCAGCCGAGCAGCTGGACTCGATAGCGGGCTGACCAGGGCCTTTCCGGCGGCCCTCCCGACCGAGGCTCCTGAGCGTCCGCTTAGGATGGAGTGTCCCCACCGCTTCGTCCCCTTGCTCAGGAGCCCCACCCGTGACCGCCGAAGCCACGATCGCCCCCGCCCTGTCCTACGGCCGGCTGATCCCCGTCATCGTCCACTTCGACGACCTGGACGCCCTCGGCCTGCTCCACAACGCCCGCTACCCGCTGATGGTCGAACGGGCCTGGTCCGAGCTGATCCAGGAGTACGGCTTCAGCTTCGAGGGCGACTGGGCCGCGGCGGGGGACGCCTGCAACGCGGTCAAGGAACTCCGGATCAGCTACGAGGCCCCGGTCACCCGGCCGGGCGCCTACGCCGTCCACCTCTGGCTGGAACGGCTCGGCACCACCGGACTGACCTACGGCTTCCGGTTCTGCTCCGCGGACGGCTCCGTGACCTACGCGCACGGCATCCGGGTGCTGGTCCGGCTGGACTCCAAGACGATGCGGCCCGCGCCGTGGAGCGAGCGGTTCAGGGCCGCGGGTCGGGAACTGCTGCGCTCGGAAGGCTGACCTCCTGGCGGCTGCGGTCGCCGGTGCGCAGAACGCCCGCGAAGGCCGCAAGACCGCCTGCCAGGACCGTCACCAGCACGAACGACACCACCAGGCTCGTCGCCTGCGCCACCCCGCCGATGAGACTGGGCGCGATCAGCCCCGAGGTGTACGTGATGGTCGCGACGCCCGCGATGGCCTGACTCGGGTTCGGACCGCTGCGACCGGCCGCCGCGAAGCACAGCGGCACGACCACCGCGATGCCGAGCCCGAGCAGCGCGAAACCGCCCATCGCCACGGCCGGATGGCCCGCGACGACGATGAGCAGACCGCCCAGGACCGCCAGTGCACCGCCCGCACGCACGGTGCGGACCGCGCCGAAGCGGTCGACCACCACGTCACCCACGAGCCGGGCCAGCGCCATGGTGAGCATGAAACCGGTCGTGCACGCGGCGGCCAGGCCCGCCGAGGTGGCGAGCTGGTCGCGCAGATAGACCGCCGACCAGTCGAGACTGGCGCCCTCGGCGAAGACCGCGCAGAAGCCGACGGTGCCGATCAGCAGCGCGGACTTCGGCGGCAGCGTGAAACGCGGCGGCGGCTCCTCGTCCTCGGTGGCTTGTATGTCGAGCACCCAGCGGCAGGCCGGTACGCCGAGCAGCGTGAGGGCGGCCGCCGCCAGCGCGAAGTGCAGGCGCGCGTCCGAACCGAGGTGCGCGGCGAGTGTGCCCGCCGCCGATCCGATCAGCGCACCCGCGCTCCACATACCGTGCAGGCTCGACATGATCGACCTGTCGAGCAGCCGCTCCACCTCGACCCCGAGCGCGTTCATCGCGACGTCGGCCATGCCCGCGCTCGCCCCGTACACGAACATCGCCAGGCACAGCGTGAGCATGTTCGGTGCGAGGGACGGCAGGACGAGGGCCAGCGTCCACAGCGCGATCAGGCCGCGCAGCGCCGTTCGGCTGCCGAAGCGGTGACTGATCCGCCCGGCCAGCGGCATGGAGCAGGACGCACCGAACGCGGTGAAGGCGAGGGCGAAGCCGAGCTGTCCCGCACTCAGCGAGGCGTGCTCCTGGACCCATGGCACCCGGGTCGCGAACGAACCGGTGACGGCGCCGTGCACTGCGAACACGGCGGCCACGGCGTACCGGGCCCGCCTCACCTCGCGCAGGTCGTAGACCACGTCGCCCATTCTCGGCCCCTCCCCTTTCCCCTACGGCTCCCACCGGCGTCGCGTAAACTATCAGGAACCCTGCCTGATAGATAGGGGATTTACGGCCGCCCCGGGCGCCCCGCTCGCCTCGGCCGGTCCCGCCGATCTGGAAGGATCCCGGCATGCCCGCATCCCCCAGCACCGCCCGGGCCATCAACGACCGGCTCGCCCTGCGTCTGCTGCAGCAGGAGGGCCCGTTGACGGCAGGCCAGTTGAAGCAGCAGACCGGCCTGTCCCGGCCGACGGTCGCCGACCTGGTGGAGCGCCTCACCACGTCCGGCCTGATCACCGTGGTCGGCGAGGCGGGGGAGCAGCGGCGCGGACCGAACGCGAAGCTGTACGGGATCGTCGCGGACCGCGCGCATCTCGCCGCCCTGGACGTCCGCACCGAGGGCGTGTCCTTGGTCGTCTCCGACCTGCTCGGCCGGGTGCTCGCCGAGTCGTCCCTGCCGATCGGCGGCGACACGGGGACGGGCCCGGCGGTGGAGCAGGCGGTCGCGCTGGTCGAACGCGTGGCGAAGGAGGCCGGCGCCGACCGCCTCCACACCGTCGGAATCGGAGCCCCCGGCCTGATCGACCCCTCCACCGGCGAACTGCGCAACTCCTCGGGCCTGCCCGAGTGGCACCGCCGCCTGGTCGCCGCACTCCAGGAGCGCCTTCCCGAGGCCCGGGTCAGCGTCGAGAACGAGACCAACCTCGCGGCACTCGCCGAACAGCGCGACGGCGCCGCCCAGGACCGCGACACCTTCGTCCTGCTGTGGCTCGGCCACGGCACCGGCGCGGCCGTGGTCCTCGACGGCACCCTGCGCCGCGGCGCCTCCGGCGGCACCGGGGAGATCGGCTTCCTGCCCGTACCGGGAACTGCTGCTCTGCCGTCGGCGACGGACTGCGAGGGGGGCTTCCACTCCCTGGCGGGGTCGGCAGCGATCGTGCAGTTGGCACGGGAGCACGGTCTGACGGCGGAGGGGACGGCGCATGAGCCGGTTGCTGCGGGGGTGGTCCGGGCGGCGGTTGCGTTGGTTTCGGGGGTTGGCGGGGCGGCTGAGGCGCTGGGGGCGGGGAGCGCCGGGGTGGCAGCGTTGGCCGGGCGATCGCGCGGGAGTGCCGGGGCGGACGTGCTGGGTGATGGAGCGGGGAGTGGCGGGGCGGTAGCGGCTGGGAATGGGCGGGTGGAGGTGCGTGGCGGAGAAGCCGGGGTCGGTGAGTCTGCGCCTGGGCGATCGCGCGGGAGTGCTGGGGTGGGGGCGCGTGGTGAGGAAGCAGGGAGCGGCAGGGCGGTAGCGGCTGGGGATGCGTTGCGTGGCGGGGGAGCCCGGGCGGGTGCGGCTGCAGCGGAGGGGGCCGCTGCGGTGCCGGTACGCGGCGACGAAGCAGGGACGGCCGGGTCCGCTTCGGCCGGCGGCGTCGAGCGCGCCGGGGAGGCCGGTGACACCAGGGGCGCCGCGCCGACGCCCGACGGCATGCGCGTCCTCGATGCCCGGTCCGCCGACCGTTTCCTCGACGCCCTCGCCGATCGGCTTGCCGTCGGCGTCGCCTCCGTGGTGGCGATCCTCGACCCCGGCTGCCTCGTTCTGGGCGGTGAGGTCGGCCAGGCCGGCGGCGACGAACTCGCCGTCCGCGTGACGGAACGGGTCCGCCGTATGTCCCCGCTGCGCACCGAGGTCCGGGCGAGCGCCCTCGGTGGCAGTGCCGTACTCCGTGGAGCCCTGCTCACCGCACGGGACCGTGCCCAGGACGAGCTGTTCGCGCCGCCCTGGCGGTAGTCCGCGCGTCCCGAGCGGCGTGCGGCGGGTTCCGGTGCCGTGAAGGCCGAGGTGTCCGCCGCCGGCAACGGATCCAAGTGCCCGGCGTGGAACACCGGATGAGGCACCCCTCGGTCAGGTACGCCACCAGCGCAGTGCCCACCAGATGCCGATCCGTCGTCACGACCGCCGCACACAGCCACTTCCAGAAGGCGTCCGGCAGCAGCAGGACCCACAGGCCGAGCAGCCCGAGGCCCTTGCGCAGTCAGTCACGGCGGCTCATCCGCGCCGCCGCGCGAGGTACTCCTCGAACGTGCCCTTGCCGACGGCGTGTTCGGGCACGAGGTGTCCACCGCTGCGGAACCTCCGGTACGCCTTGCCCCACAGCGGCACGTTCACCACGGCCCGCCGACGCCCGGTCGCCTTCAGATAGGCACGCGTCAGCGACTCGAACGTCCGGATGTCCGGCCCGCCCATGTCCTCGACCCGTCCCGCGGGAGCACCGGCGGCCAGTTCGGCCAGCCGCGCCGCCACCTCCGCCACTTCGACCGGCTGGTCGCTCACCCGCGCCGGCAGCAGCATGACCGGCAGTTTGGCCAGCGCCTCGAACACCATCACGAGCAGGTCGTGGAACTGGGTCGTGCGCAGCACGGTCCAGCCGAGACCCGACTCCTCGATCAGCTTCTCGACGGCGAACTTGGTCCGGTAGTACGGATACGGCACCCGGTCGACGCCGACGATGGAGATGTGGACCAGGTGCCCCACCCCGGCCCGCCGTGCCGCCGCGATGAGGTTCCGGGCCGCCTTGTCGTCACCGCCGGTCTGCGTCGTCGCACAGTGCACGATCGTGTCCACGCCCGCGACCGCCGCCTCCAGCCCCGCACCGCCCTCGCGCAGATCGACGGCGTAGGGCCGGCTGTGACGGCTGAGCACCCGCACCTCGTGCCCTTCCGCACGCAGCCGCTCGGTGACGAGCCGGCCGAGGGTGCCGGTGCCGCCGGTCACCAGGATCGTGGTCATGCTGTTCAGCCCCTTCGGACGCCGGGCGCTCCCGGGTGGAGCGCCCTACGTCAGCCGAGACCGAGCAGCCGCCTGGAATGTGACACCCCGCTAGGCCGCCCGCGTGAGCTGCCGCCGGACGAAGCCCAGCTTGTCCGGGTTCACCACGACCCGGATATGGGCGATCAGACCGTCCCGCACCTCGAACGCGACCGTGCCGACCAGCGTGTCGCCCGCCCACGCGGCCAGCCCCGTCTCGCCGTTGACCTCGGCCGCCGTGAAGTCCAGGCCGGCCGCGAACCGCTCGGCGCCGCCCACCGAGAGCCGCGCCACCTTGTCCAGCCCATCCACCGGCCGCCGGGCCGCACTGACCTTGCCGCCGCCGTCGCTCGACCAGACCACATCCGCGGTCAGCAGCTTCTCCAGCCCGGCCAGATCACCGTCCCGGGCCGCCGTGAGGAACGACGTGACGAGCTCCTCCTGCCGCTCCGGCGCCGGCTCGAAGCGGGACCGGTTCTCGCCCACCCGCTGCACCGCCCTGCGGTACAGCTGCCGGCAGTTCGCCTCGCTCAGGTCCAGTACGCCTGCGATCTCGCGGTGCCCGTACCCGAACGCCTCCCACAGGACGTACACCGCGCGTTCGGTCGGACTGAGCCGCTCCAGCAGGATCAGCATCGCCATCGACACGGCATCGCGCTGCTCGGCCGACTCCAGTGGACCGAGCGCGCCGTCCGAGGTGACCACGGGCTCCGGCAGCCAGGTTCCGACGTAGTGCTCGCGCCGGGCGCGGGCCGAGGTCAGACGGGTGAGACAGAGATTGGTGACGACCTTGGCCAGCCAGGCCGCCGGGTACTCGATGCCCGTGCGGCCGGCCCCGCTGAAGCGCAGATAGGCGTCCTGCACCGCGTCCTCCGCCTCCTCGGCCGAGCCCAGCATGCGGTAGGCGAGGCCGAACAGCCGCGGGCGGTGCGTCTCGAACTCGTCGGCGGTCGCGCTGCTCATGCGCACCACCCTGCCAGAGCCCGGACACGGGGGAGTTGTGAGGCCCGGCGGTGGGCAAGGGCCGTCGTCACCACCGCCGGGCCGGTCTGCGAAGATCCGAAAAGGACTAGACCAAAGAGTCCACCAGCTGGGGCGGATTGAGAAGTCCATCGACCGTGCCTGTGAGCCAACCCACACCGCTCGCCCGTATGGACCTCGATCAGGCGTGGCAGACTGACCCTGTACCAGAAGCAGCGCACTCCGGGGTCGGTGAAAGTCCGAACCGGCGGTTACAGTCCGCGACCCGACCGCTTCCAGCGGCCGGTTGACCAGGTGAAATTCCTGGACCGACGGTTAAAGTCCGGATGGGAGGCAGTGCGCGGCGGGCGGGCATCCACGTATGCGCGCCGCCGTATCTGGGCTCGTCCTGGGGGCGGGTCCCGTCCGGCGTCGCCCCCGGTGTCCTCGCTCGTTCATTCTGTCGTCATCGACAGGCCCCGGAGTCCGTGCCCGAAGAGGCAGGAGGACCCGGGAAGTGTTCACCGGAATCGTCGAAGAGCTGGGCGAGATCACGGCCGTCGAAAACCTCGGCGACGCCTCCCGCTTCCGGCTGCGCGGCCCCGTCGTCACCGAGGGCGCAAAGCACGGCGACTCCATCGCCGTGAACGGTGTCTGTCTCACCGTCGTCGAGCACGAGGGCGACGAGTTCACCGCCGACGTCATGGCGGAAACCCTCGACCGCTCCAGCCTCGGCGCCCTCGCCGTCGGCTCCCGCGTCAACCTGGAACGCCCCATGGCCGTGGGCGCCCGCCTCGGCGGCCACATCGTCCAGGGTCATGTCGACGGCACCGGCGCGGTGTTGGAGCGCAAGCCCTCCGAGCACTGGGAGATCATCAAGATCTCCCTGCCCGCGGACCTGACCCGCTACGTCGTGGAGAAGGGCTCCATCACGGTCGACGGCATCAGCCTCACCGTGGTCGACGCCGGCCCGGACTACTTCACGGTCAGCCTCATCCCCACCACCCTCGCCCTGACCACGCTCGGCATCAAGCAGCCCGGCGACCCGGTCAACCTCGAGGTCGACGTCGTCGCCAAGTACGTCGAGCGCCTGCTCGGGGCCGGTCAGGGGGCGGACCGGTGAACTGGCTGAACTCGCAGGCCTTCACCCTCCTCGGCCAGCGCATCATCTGGTCGGACATGATCGGCAACATACTCGGCCTGATCACCCTGGCCCTCGGCTGGCGCCGCTCCCTGCTGACCTGGCCGGTCCAGTTCCTCTCCGGCCTCGTCCTGTTCATCGCCTTCTACGGCCACCTCGCCGGCAGCGCCGGCAAGCAGGTCGTCGTCATGGTCGTGGCGCTGTACGGCTGGTGGCAGTGGAACCGCAACAAGGGGCAGGCGGAGGACGGTCACATAGCCCCGCGCTTCGCCACCTGGCGCGAGCGCGGCGCGATGATCGCCGCCGCGGCCGTCGGCACGGTCGCCGTCGCCCTGCTCTTCAAGGCCTACCCGTCCCTGTCCTGGGACCCCTGGCCGGACGCCTACATCTTCGTCGGCACCATCGTCGCCATGTACGCCCAGGCCCGCGGCATGACCGAGTTCTGGATCGCCTGGCTCCTCGTCGACCTCGTCGGCGTCCCCCTCAACTTCGCCAACGGCTACGCCTTCTCCGGCTTCGTCTACGTCATCTACGGCGCACTCGTCCTGTGGGGCATGCGCGACTGGTGGCTGCGCTCCCGTCAGGCGTCGCAGCCCGTCCTGGAAGGAGCGCCGGCATGACGGCGGCACCGATCCTGTACAGCACCGACGGCATCGAGGACTGGTCGCTCGACCCGGTCGAGCAGGCCATCGCCGACATCGCGGCCGGCCGTCCGGTCGTGGTCGTCGACGACGAGGACCGCGAGAACGAGGGCGACCTCGTCATCGCCGCCGAGAAAGCCACGCCGGAGATCGTCGCCTTCATGATGAGCGAGTGCCGCGGCCTGATCTGCGCCCCGATGGAGGCCGACGAGCTGGAGCGGCTGAGGCTCCCGCAGATGGTCCAGGACAACACCGAGTCGATGAAGACCGCGTTCACGGTCTCCGTGGACGCCTCCGCCGCGCACGGCGTGACCACCGGCATCTCCGCCTCCGACCGCGCCACCACCCTTCAGCTGCTGGCGAGCGGACAGACCCATGCCGACGACTTCGTGCGCCCGGGCCACATCTTCCCGCTGCGCGCCAGGTCCGGCGGTGTCCTCGTGCGCAACGGCCACACCGAGGCCGCCGTCGATCTCGCCCGCCTCGCAGGACTGCGCCCGGCGGGTGCGATCGTCGAAATAGCGGGAGAGGACGGCCGTATGCTCCGCCTCCCCGAGCTGATCCCCTTCGCCCGCAAGCACGGCCTGACGATCATCTCCATCGAGGACCTGATCGCCTACCGCCGCAGCTCCGAGCCCACCGTCCGCCGCGAGGCCGAGACCCGACTGCCCACCGCCCACGGCGAGTTCACGGCCTACGGCTACCGCTCCACCGTCGACGGCGTCGAGCACGTCGCCCTCGTCCACGGTGAGATCGGCGACGGCGAGGACGTCCTGGTCCGCGTCCACTCCGAGTGCCTGACCGGCGACATCTTCTCCTCCCTGCGCTGCGACTGCGGCCCCCAGCTGGACGCCTCCCTGGAACGCATCCAGGAAGAGGGCAGGGGAGTCGTGGTCTATCTGCGCGGCCACGAGGGCCGCGGCATCGGCCTGCTGTCCAAGTTGCGGGCGTACGAACTCCAGGAGCGCGGCCGCGACACACTCGACGCCAACCTGGAGCTCGGCCTGCCCGCCGACGCCCGGGACTACGGCGCCGGCGCCCAGATCCTCGAGGATCTCGGCGTCCGCAGCGTCCGCCTGATGACCAACAACCCCGACAAGACCGACGCGCTCGTCCGCCACGGCCTCAAGGTCACCGGCCGTGAGCCGATGCCCGTACAGGCGGGCGAGCACAACCTCCGCTACCTGCGCACCAAGCGGGACCGGATGGGACACGACCTGCCCTGGCTGGACGCGGCCCCCGTGTCCACCTGCAGCAACCAGTAAGACCAGAGCACACCGAGGAGACAAGAGAACGTGAGCGGCAAGGGCGCACCGGAGCTGTCCGTACGCAATGTGGGTGACCTGCGGGTCGCCGTCATCGCGGCGCAGTGGCACGAAAAGGTGATGGACGGCCTGGTGGACGGCGCCCTGCGCGCCCTGCACGACCTGGGCATCGACGAGCCGACCCTGCTCAGGGTCCCCGGCAGCTGGGAGCTCCCGGTCGTCGCCAAGGTCCTCGCGGGCCGCGGCTACGACGCGATCGTCGCCCTCGGCGTCGTCATCCGCGGTGGCACCCCGCACTTCGAGTACGTGTGCCAGGGCGTGACCCAGGGCCTCACCCAGGTCTGCGTCGAGACCGGTGTCCCCGTCGGCTTCGGCGTCCTCACCTGCGACACCGAGGAGCAGGCCCTGGACCGGGCCGGCATCGCAGGCTCCAGCGAGGACAAGGGGCACGAGGCGGTGACCGCGGCGGTGGCGACCGCGGCGACCCTCCGCTCAGTATCTGAACCGTGGCACTGACGTTTACGGGGTTTGGCATAGGCTGAGCGTCACCATGTCCAATAAGACGTTCGAGGAGCTCTTCACCGAGCTCCAGCACAAGGCCGCGCACGGCGACCCCGCCACTTCCCGCACCGCAGAACTGGTCGGCAAGGGCGTCCATGCCATCGGCAAGAAGGTCGTCGAAGAGGCCGCCGAGGTCTGGATGGCCGCCGAGTACGAGGGCAAGGAAGCGGCCGCCGAGGAGATCTCGCAGCTGCTGTACCACGTCCAGGTGATGATGGTCGCCCGCGGCATCTCCCTGGACGAGGTCTACGCCCACCTCTGAGCCGCCACAGCCGCCGGAAACCCCGCACACATCCCCGTACGCACGAACAAAGGAAGCCGACCTCATGCTGCGCATCGCCGTCCCCAACAAGGGTTCCCTGTCAGGCCCTGCGGCGGAGATGCTGCATGAGGCCGGCTACCAGCAGCGCCGGGAGTCCAAGGAACTCAGGATCGTCGACCCGTCCAACGAGGTCGAGTTCTTCTACCTCCGCCCGCGCGACATCGCGATCTACGTCTCCTCCGGCCGCCTGGACATCGGCATCACCGGCCGCGACCTGCTGATCGACTCCGGTGCCAACGCCGAGGAGATCCTCCCGCTCGGCTTCGCCCGCTCCACCTTCCGCTACGCCACCAAGCCGGGCACGGCGAACGGTGTCGAGGACCTGAACGGCATGACGGTCGCCACCTCCTACGAGGGCATCGTCGCCAAGCACCTCGCCGACAACGGCGTCGACGCCTCCGTCGTGCACCTCGACGGCGCCGTCGAGACCGCCATCGAGCTGGGCGTCGCCGAGGTCATCGCGGACGTCGTGGAGACCGGCACCAGCCTGCGCAACGCCGGCCTGGAGATCATCGGCGAGCCGATCATGAAGTCCGAGGCCGTCGTCATCCGCCGCACCGGTGAGAACGGCGAGGAGCCCAAGGTCCAGCAGTTCCTGCGCCGGCTGCAGGGCGTCCTGGTGGCGCGCACGTACGTGATGATGGACTACGACTGCCGCGCCGAGCACCTGGAAGAGGCGGTCGCCATCACCCCCGGCCTGGAGGGGCCGACCGTCTCGCCGCTGCACAACGAGGGCTGGGTCGCCGTCCGCGCCATGGTGCCCGCCAAGGACGCCCAGCGGATCATGGACGACCTGTACGCGATCGGTGCCCGGGCCATCCTGACCACGGCCATCCACGCCTGCCGTCTCTGAGAGCACAAGAAGAGGCACACAGAGATGTCCGACCTGCCCGCTCTCCCCGTCACTTTCCGGCCGGGCCGCACCCGTGCCGTTCTGCTCACCTCCGGTGCGGTGATCTTCGTGGTGATCACGACCGTCGCGCTGCTCCTGGAGCAGCTCAGCCCCGGCGAGAAGCTCAGCTTCGTCTTCACCGGAGCGATCCTCTTCGGAGTGCTTGCACTGCTCGCCCGTGTGAAGGTCGTCGCCGACGAGACAGGCGTCACGGTGGTCAACATCGCCAGCAGGCGGCACCTGGAGTGGGCCGAGATCCTCCATGTGAACCTGCGTCCCGGCGACCCCTGGGTCTTCCTCAACCTCAGCGACGGTACGAGTCTGCCCGCGCTCGGCATCCAGCCGGGCATCGCCAAGGAGCGCGCCATCGCCGACGCGCGCACCCTGCGGGCACTCGCCGAGGCCCGCTCGACAAGGGATCTGCCGTAACGGGCCCTGTCTTGATTAATCTGTTGGCGGAGGCGTTTTCGTTGCGTCTCCGCCGCTGAAGTTCCCGACGGGCTTCAGAGGCCCCCTGCTACCCGAGGAGTGACTCCCTCCAGCGATGGACGGATCGTCCTGTAGTACCTGCGCCGCCACCTCACGACATACCGAGGCGGCGGCATCATGACCACCCCCCTGCTGCTCCTCGGAGCGGCCCTCCTGCTGATCCTGGCCAACGGCTTCTTCGTGGCCGCCGAGTTCGGCCTGGTCACGGTCGAGTCGACGGACGCCGAGAAGGCCGCCGCCGAAGGCGACAAACGGGCCCGAAGGGTCGCCGAGTCGCTCAGGGAGCTGTCCTTCCAGCTCTCCGGCACCCAGCTCGGCATCACCATCACCTCCCTCGTCGTCGGCATGCTCGCCGAGCCCGCGCTCGCGCAGCTGCTGCAGGGCCCGTTCACCGCGATCGGCATCCCCGAAGGCGCCGTCTCCGGTGTCGCCGTGGTCGTCGGCATGCTGCTGGCCTCCGCCGTGCAGATGGTGATCGGCGAGCTGGTGCCCAAGAACTGGGCGGTCTCCAAGCCGATGCAGGTCGCGCGCTTCGTCGCCGGCCCGCAGCACAGGTTCGCCCGGCTGTTCCGCCCGGTCATCGCCGCGCTCAACGCGGTGGCCAACCGCCTCGTCCGCGCCCTGGGCGTCGAGCCCGCCGAGGAGCTGGCCTCCGCCCGCACCCCCGGCGAACTGGTGTCCCTGGCCCGGCACTCCGCACAGGCCGGCGCCCTGGAACAGGACACGGCCGACCTCTTCGTACGGACCCTGTCACTCGCCGAGCTGACCGCGCAGCACGTCATGACCCCGCGTGTGAAGGTGAGCGCCCTGCAGTCGACGGCGACCGCCGAGGACGTGGTGAACCTGACCCGCGCCACCGGCCTGTCCCGCTTTCCCGTCTACAAGGAGCGGATCGACGAAATCGTCGGCATGGTCCATCTGAAGGACGCGCTGGCGGTCCCGGTGCACGAGCGCCTGCGCACCCCCGTGGGCCGCATCGCCCGTCCCGCGCTGCTCGTCCCCGAGACCCTGCCCGTGCAGCCGCTCCTCGCCCAGCTGCGCAGCGAGCAGCCCATCGCCGTCGTCGTCGACGAGTACGGCGGCACGGCGGGTGTCGTGACGCTGGAGGACATCGTCGAGGAGATCGTCGGCGAGGTCCGCGACGAGCACGACGGGCAGGACGTGCCCGAGCTCGCCGCCGCCCCGCCGGAGGACGGCAGGCCCGCCTGGGACGCCGACGGCAGCTGCCGCGTCGACATCCTGCAGCGCATAGGACTCGACGTGCCCGAGGGCCCGTACGAGACCGTCGCCGGACTGGTGGCCGATCGCCTCGGCCGGATCCCGGCCGTCGGTGACAAGGCCGAACTGCCCGGCTGGCGGCTGACCGTGCGCCGCGTCGGCCACTACCGCGCCGAGCGGGTCCGGCTGGTGCGGACCGGCCTGGTCGTGGAGGTCGCCCGATGAGCGTGCTCCAACTCCTGTTCGCCGGCCTGCTCGTGCTCGCCAACGGCTTCTTCGTCGGCGCCGAGTTCGCACTCGTGTCCGTACGCCGCAGCCAGATCGAACCGCTCGGCACGGCCCGCGCCCGCCAGGTCCTCTACGGCCTGGAGCGGCTGCCGCAGATGATGGCCGCGGCCCAGTTCGGCATCACCGTCTGCTCGCTGACCCTGGGCGCGGTCGCCGAACCGACCGTCGCGCACCTGCTGGAGCCGGTCTTCGAGTGGATCCACCTCCCGGACGGGATGATCCACCCGCTGGGTTACGTCATCGCGCTCGCCGCCGTGGTCTTCTTCCACCTCGTCATCGGCGAGATGGTCCCGAAGAACCTCGCGATGGCGGCCCCGGAGAAGGCCGCAGTGTGGCTCGCCCCGGGCCTGGTCGCCTTCGCCCGCGTCTGCAAGCCGATCACCGTGGCCCTCGGCGCCGTCGCCCAGGCGATCCTGCGGCTCTTCAGGGTCGAGCCGAAGGACGAGATCGAGGCCGTGTTCACCAGCGAGCAGCTCAACCGCCTGGTGGAGGACTCCGGCCAGGCGGGCCTGCTCGACCCCGAGGAGCAGGAACGCCTCGAGGACGCCCTGGAACTGGGCTCCCGCCCGGTGACGGACGTACTCCTGCGGCGTGAGTCCCTGGTGACGGTTCCCCCGTCGGTCACCCCGGGCCGCATCGTCGAACTCACCGCGCGCACCGGGTACTCCCGCTTCCCGATAGCGGCGGAGAACGGCGCCTTCATGGGTTATCTGCATGTGAAGGACGTACTGGACCTGGAGGACTCGGAGCGGGCGGTGCCGCAGCAGCTGTGGCGGCCGATGACGACGCTGCGCTCCGAACTCCCCCTGGACGACGCCCTGACGGTGATGCGCCGCGCCGCCACCCACCTGGCACAGGTGGCCGACGCCTCCGGCAAGGTCCTTGGCCTGGTGGCCCTGGAGGACGTACTGGAACTCCTGGTCGGCGAGGTGACGGACCCGGCCCACCGGGACATCCCGGAGGTACGCGTTACCGAGCCTCGGGTGAGCGGGGAGCCGGAGGAGGCACTGGCACAGACGTAGCCTGCGGGCAGTCGTGCTGCTGGGGCGGCACGGGTGGGCGCAGGCGGCACCCCGCAAGCGCGGGGAAGCGTCCCCACTCGTGCCGCACCCACAGCACCGGCGCCTCACATGGCCGACGGATCCTGCGGCCCCCGTCCCGACAGCACCTCCCCGTACGCCTGCATCAGATCCGGCAAGCGCAACGTCGACAAGTCGTCCCTCGACAACACCCCGGGATAGGTAGACAGCCGCAGATCCCGATAAGCACAGCTCTTCTCATACAGCGTCCGCAGAAACCGACCGTTTCCCAGCTCGTCGATCCACCCCTGATCCACCACATGCCCGGCAATGGACCGCAGCTCGTCCAACGCCTCCTCGTCCCAGACGTCGCCGTTCTCGGCAGCCAGCACCTCACCGATCGAGGTGAGTTCGAGCGGCCGGTACGAGGGAAAGTCGACGCGGGTGGTGAAGCGGGACGACAGGCCGGGGTTGGCGGCAAGCAGGCGGTCCATGCCCTCCGGGTAGCCGGCCAGGATGACCACCAGGTGGTCACGGTTGTCCTCGGCCCGCTTCAGCAGCACCTGCAGCGCCTCGTCGCCGTACGCGTCGCCCTTGCCGTACCCGGAGTTGGACAGCGAGTAGGCCTCGTCGACGAACAGCACACCGCCGATCGCCGAATCGATCAGTTCGTTGGCCTTCACGGCCGTCTGGCCCAGGTACTCGCCGACCAGGTCGGCCCGCTGTGCCTCCACGAGATGGTCGCCGCCGAGCAGCCCGAGGGCGTAGAAGACACGGCCGAGGATGCGGGCGACCGTGGTCTTGCCGGTGCCGGAGGGGCCGGAGAAGACGAAGTGCCGCTTCGGCGGCTGGACCGGCAGGCCCTGACCGGCGCGCAGCCGCGCCATGTTCAACTGGGCGGACAGCGCCTTGACCTGTCGTTTGACCGGCTCCAGGCCGACCATGCTCTCCAGCTCGGCGAGCGCCTCCTCGAGCAGCGCGGGGTCGGTGGGCCCTGCGGGCAGCGGGGACCCCGGCGGGCCGACGGTCTTCTCGCGCACCGTCGGGTCGATCGAGGACGGCAGCGGGCCCACCGGCGGGAGGTCGGACTCGGAGAGCCTGAGGTCACGGCCCTCGGTGCCGAAGAGCGGGTCCAGCGTGTCGGGGCCCTCCAGGGCGTCCTGGCCGCCGGAGAGCGTGATCGCCGCGAGGTCGGTGGCCTCGTCGTACCCGTCGCCCTCGGCGATCGCCGCGAGCCGGGCCGAGGTGTCCATGAAGGCCGGGTCGACGCGGTGCACGGCCCGGTAGAGGGGGAGGGCGGCGGCCGAGCGGCCCGTGCCCTCGTGGGCGCGCGCCAGCCAGTAGCGCAGCTCCTTGCGCTGCGGTTGCTCGCTGCGGCAGCGCATCAGGGCGGAGGAGAGCAGTGGTTCGGCCTGTCCGTACATCTCCAGGCGGACCCGGGCCATGCCGCCGAACAGGCCCGCCTCGATACCGAGCAGGGCGTCGTCGATCAGCGGGTCGGTGTGGCGGACGAGCTGGTCCCAGTCCTTGACGAGATAGGCGCGGCAGGCGTGCAGAAAGCGGACCTGCGGGTCGGTGTCCACGGGCGGCAGACCCGCGAGCGCCCGGTCCAGCTCCGGCACATGGCGGCCGTCCAGCCAGTGGGAGGCGTGCGCGAGCAGCAGATCGCGCGGGCTCTCCAGCACGGGCTGCACCCACCAGCCGAGCCAGTACCAGGAGTTGAGGGAGCGACGGTGCCGGGCGCGCTGTTCCCCGAAGCGGTCGCGGTGCCGGAACATGCGTAACAGCGCGGTCGTCGTGTCGACGCGCAGCGCATGCAGTCCGAGCCAGCCGTCGGCCATCCCGGGATCCATCCGCACCGCGGCCCGGAACTCCTCCTCGGCCTGCGGATAGGCGCCCATCGTGTAGGCGTCCACACCTCGCAGCCAGGCGAGGTCGGCCGGGGCCTCGGGGCCCTGCGTGCCGAAATCCATCACGTCCCCCACAAACCGTGCCCCCGTCGGTTGACCGCCGGACCGATGTCCGCCGGCCGCCTTGATCGAACCGCCGTACCGTGGACCGGAGTTGCGGTGCGCGCAGCCGTCCATCAGGTCGCACCGAGGGCATCGTACCTGCGGGGGTGTCGCCCGCCGAAGGGTGCCGCAGGGGTCGTTTGGCGAGGTGGGAGCAGACGGGGCGCACGTCGGCCGGTGACGCTGTGTGAGCGAAATGTGTCGCGGAGCGTCCGGAAAACGGGGTGCGGGCAGAACGAAGCCCCCGATCACGGGGGAACAACCGGGGGCTTCGCGACTCTGGGCGGCCTCGAATGGCCGCACATTGAGAACGTAAGTCCAGTACGGCCCCCCGGTCAAGCGGAGTTGAGGCACTCCGTAAAGTTCTCCGGCGGGCGTCTTCACAAGTTCAGCACACTGCCGATGGTCCGTCACCGTGCGTGAGCATCTGGTCCGGTCCAATAGTCTTCACCGGTCCCGGGAGCACCTCGTACCCCTTCTCCGACTGCCGTACCAGAAGGTCGGCGAACGGCCTCGAGGGGTCCCCGGCGAAGTGCCGGCGCTCCGCCGTGACCCAGCCGGCCCAGAACTCCCGCTGCTCCTCCCCGTCCCGCTGCCGTCCGCGCGTCCAGGACTCCTCGTGCGGCAACTCCATCCACAACAGTGCCGCGAGGTGCGGGCGCAGGGCGCGGCGGCCGGCGCCGACGCCCTCGACGAGGACCACCGGGGCCGGCGGCAGTCTGCGGGGCGGTCCGAAGCGGCGGGTGTGCCAGCCGTAGGGGGTGTAGTGGGCGGTCTCGCCGCGGCTGAGTGGTTCGACCACCTGGGCCAGCAGCCGCCCGGTCCACTCGAACAGTTCGTCGTGGCTGGCGATGTCGTCGAGATGCAGCACGGGCGCCTCGTCCAGGGCCCGGGCCAACCGCCCGGCGAACGTGGACTTTCCGGAGCCGGCATGTCCGTCTACGCCGATCAGGCGGACCGGGCCGCAGGACGGGGGCAGTCGGCGGAGCCGGGAGGCGAGGTCGTGAATGGCTGTTCCTTGGCCGGCTGGAGAGTTGGGCATATTCGACAGGAACATTCTAGTGGTGGGTGAAACCGGGGCGAATGGGTGGGCCGGAAAATCGTGCCGCATTGAACCAGTCGTTGGCTGGCTCTGAGCCAGTGTTAATCCCGTCCCAAAACCTCGGCCCACCATCTCGAAAAGCGCGTTTCGGTTGCGCTCGTCGCTGAGTAAGGTGCTGGGTGCACAACTGCGAGGCGTCGTACGGGGAGACAGGAGCAGATGGCCGCTGGGTTATTCGAGGGGCAGTATGTGTGGCATCCGGCGGCCGATGACCGCCTGCTCGCGAGCGTATGCGTCGACGTACGCGCCGGCCGATACCGGAGCGCCCGGGAAGCCCTCGCCGAAACACGCGGCGACTTCGGTCTGCGCGCCCACCGCTCCCTGGTCCTCGCCTCCGAGGCCGCCGACTCCGACCTCGCCGAGCGCTGGCTGGCCGAGGAGCCGACCCCCGAGGCGGCGCTGCTGTGGGCGCGGGTGGCGGTGCTGCGGGCGGTGCGCGCAGCCGACGCGAGGGACGATCGGGCCGAGGTGCTGGAGCGGATCGCGCTGACCGCCTGCGACCGGGCGGCGGCGACGAACCCGGCCGATCCCACGCCCTGGGCGGCCCGGCTGGCCATGGCCCGGCTGCACCGGCTGACCGACCCCGCCCCGCGCGGGCTGCTCACCGCGCCGCCCGGCCCCTGGCGGCTGTTCGCGCATGTCCTGTCCCTCGACCCCTGGCACCGCGAGGCCCACCACCGCTTCCTGGCCTGCTTCTTCACCCGCCACGGCGGCTCCGTGAACGCCGCCTGGGACGTCGCCGCCTTCCTCGGCCAGCGCGCACCCGCCGACTCCCCGCTGCGCCTGCTGCCCCTCGTCGCCCTCGTCGAGAGCTACAACCCGACCCAGCTGCTCGCCGAGCGGGTCTGGGAGCAGCCGCAGTGGCGCTCCACCGCCCTCGCGATCTACCAGAACTGGCTGCCCACGATGCCCGGTTACCGCTTCACGCCGGTGCTCGACCTGGCCTACCTGGCGCACGCGCTGGTCATGGGCAAGCGCGAGTTCGAGGCCCGCGCGGTCTTTGCGGCGATGGGGCCGTACGCCTCCCGAATGCCCTGGTCGGCCTTCGGAGAGCCGGCCGACCAGCTGTCCCGCGCCCGCCGCGCCTGCGGCCTTCCCGTCCCCCCGTAGACCCCCCCACCGAGCGAAAGGCCGACCAGTGCCGGAACGGATATCGGACGACGACGCCGTACTTCATGAGATGGGTTACCCGAGGAAACTCACCCGTCGCTTTCAGGCGTTCGACAATTTCGCCATCTCATTCACCATCATCAACATCATTTCCGGAATCTTCTCCGGCTTCGGATTCGGGCTGAATGCCGGAGGTCCCCGCATTCTCGTCTTCGGCTGGATCGGCGTCTCCGTCATGGTGCTCTTCGTCGGCCTCGCCATGGCAGAAGTCGCCTCCGCCTATCCGACGAGCGGCGCCCTGTACTTCTCCGCCGGGAAACTCGCCAGACGGCACAAGGGAGCCTGGTCCTGGTACACCGGCTGGCTCAACTTCGTGGGCCAGATCGGCGGCACCGCCGCCACCGGCTACGCCGCCGCCACCTTCATCCAGGCCTTCATCGCCCTGCAGTGGCCCTCCTACCTGCCGACCACCCACCAGACGGTGCTGATCACGGCACTGCTCATCGTGCTGCAGGGGCTGGCCAACACCTACACCGTCCAGCTGGTCGCGCTCCTCAACCGGATCTCGGTGTGGTGGCTGCTGATCGGTCTCGTGGTGATCGTGGGCGCCCTGATCGTCGGACCCGAGCAGCACCGGTCGGCGTCGTTCGTCACGCATTTCGCGAACAACACCGGTTTCACGAACGGGCTTTACGGCGGGATGCTCGGCCTGCTCGTCACCAGCTGGACCTTCACCGGCTTCGACGGCAGCTTCCACATGTCCGAGGAAACGGTGCGGGCCACGGTCAACGCCCCGAAGGGGATCACACGTGCGATCGGCTACTCGGCGATCACCGGTCTGATCCTGATGCTCGCACTGGTCTACAGCATTCACGACTACGACCATGTGGCGAGCGCATCCGCTCCTCCCGTCCAGATTCTCATCGACGGACTCGGCCTGACCACCGCGAAGGTGCTCCTGCTGATCGTGATCGGCGCGATGCTCTTCTGCGGCCTCGCCAATCTCACCAGCAACACCCGGCAGATCTTCGCCTTCTCCCGCGACGGCGCCATGCCCGGCTCCCGGCTGTGGCACTCGGTCTCGCCGCGCACCCGCACCCCCGTGAAGGCCGTCTGGCTCGCGGTCGCCTGCTCGCTGGCCCTCGTCCTGCCCGGCTGGTGGTCGCACACGGCGTTCACCGCCATCGTCAGCGTCAACGTCGTCGGGCTCTTCCTCGCCTACGCCGTGCCGATCCTGCTCCGGCTGAGCCTCGGCGACGAGTTCCAGCGGGGGCCGTGGCACCTGGGCCGCTGGAGCAAGCCCGTCGGTGTGGTCGCGGTGGCCTGGGTCCTGCTCAGCAGCGCCCTGTTCATGCTCCCGCAGGCCTCGCCGATCACCGCCGACTCCTTCAACTACGCGCCGATCGCCCTCGTCGTCGTCCTGGTCGTCGCCACCGTCTGGTGGTTCGCCACCGCCCGCCGCCGCTTCCAGGGTCCGGTCAGCTACGGCCGCCCCGACGAGGTCGCGGCGATGGACCTGATCTGAGCCCCCTGCCCGGCGCCCGCCCGCGCGCGCCGGGCGCGACGGCCCAGCAGGTCATGCTAGTGGTCCAGACCAATATTGGTGGGCGTGGCCTGGGCCGAAGTGCTGGCAGGAGGTGCCGCCCGCGGCCATAGTTGGCGCACAACCATGCAGCGCAACCGCGCATTTGGACCTGCCCGACTCGGACACCTGGGGGTCGTTCCACCCATGAGCAGAGCCGAACAGCCGTCCCGCAGAACCGTCCTCGCCGCCGCGGTGGCCGCCGCGGTGGTGGGCCCCGCCGTCACCGCCGACGTGGCCGACGCCGAGGAGTCCGCCGTGGCCCCGACCCTTCCCCATTCCGAGGGGACACCCACGGTCGACTACCGTTCCTGGACCACGTACCCGGACTGGCGCGCCGGCGCCGCGCGGGGCACCCGTGCCGTCGCGGGCGCCCGCCCCGGCCTGGTGATCGCCGCCCCGGCCGGCACCACCGACTACACCGACCCGCACACCGGCACGACCGCCGGCTGGGAGTACGCGACCTGGACGTCCCCCGTGCACCGGCTCCGCGTCCCCGCCACCGAGGTGATCGCCTCCTGGAACGCACACACCCCGGCCGGCACCTGGCTCCAGGTCGAACTGCACGGCACGTACTCCGACGGCACGCAGACCCCCTGGTACGTGATGGGCCGCTGGGCGGCCGGTGACCAGGACATCAAGCGGACCTCGGTGGACGACCAGAAGGACGGCAAGAGCGCCATCTGGACGGACACCTTCGCCATCGACGACGCGACGACCGGCCTGCGCCTGGTCTCGTACCGCCTCCGCCTCACCCTCTACCGCAAGCCCGGCACCAAGCTCACCCCCACGGTGTGGCGGCTCGGCGCGATGGGCTCGGACATCCCCGACCGCTTCACCGTCCCGGCGTCGACGCCCGGCCTCGTCAGGGAACTGATCGTCCCGCGCTACTCGCAGGAGATCCACAAGGGCCAGTACCCCGAGTACGACAACGGCGGCGAGGCCTGGTGCAGCCCCACCTCCTCGCAGATGATCATCGAGTACTGGGGAGGCCGCCTCACCCGCGAGCAACTGGCCTGGGTGGACCCGAGCTACGCCGACCCACAGGTCGACCATGCGGCCCGCTTCACCTACGACTACCAGTACCAGGGCTGCGGCAACTGGCCCTTCAACGCCGCCTACGCGGCCACCTACAAGGACCTGCAGGGCGTGGTCACCCGGCTCGGCTCGCTCACCGACCTGGAGACGCTGATCGCGGCCGGCATCCCGGCCATAACGTCACAGTCGTTCCTCAAGGAGGAGCTGACGGGGGCGGGTTACGGCACCGCGGGCCACCTGATGACCGTCATCGGCTTCACCGCCGACGGCGATGTGATCGCCAACGACCCGTTCTCGCCGAGCGACGACGCCGTGCGCCGGGTCTACAAGCGGCGCGAGTGGGAGAACATCTGGCTCAGGACCAAGCGGTACAACGCCTCCGGCAAGGTCGTCTCCGGCACCGGCGGTGTCTGCTACCTGTACTTCCCGGCCCGGCCCACACCCCGCCAGCGCAAGGCGCTCGCGAGGGTCGGCGTGCACTGAAGGCCAGGCGGAAGGCCCGGGAAGCCGGGACCTTCCGCCTGTGACCGACGTCTCCGCCGCGAAAGTCCCTCCCGATGGCAAGGTGGACAGAACCCCCTGGGGGAGTTCACCGCCCGCCCGACCTCAGCGAGACGCCATGACCGCACACCCGGCCGCCGCCGCCCGCACCGGCGGCCCCGAGCAGGACGGCCCGAAGATCCTCGAGCACGTCATGGGCTGGACCCTCGTCATGGTCGTCGCGATGCTCGTCACCCAACTCGGCCTGCTGTGATCTGACGCCGGCACAGCCCCGTTCTTCCCAGCGGCCACACGTCGAGTGGACTCGAACGAGTGGACGTGGTTGTTCTGACATACTGCGGATGTCCCGCAGCCTGCCCGAGACCAGGGTCGAAATTGAAGATCAGCGAACAGAGCGGCGCCACCCGACCCCGGGCGCGCGGCACCGAGCGCTCGCTGGCGCGCCGAGCCGAACTCATCGCCATCGGGCGGAAGTTGTTCGCCGACAGGTCGTACGACGCGCTCTCGATGGACGACATCGCACGGCAGGCGCATGTCGCCAAGGGGCTGATCTACTACTACTTCCAGTCCAAGCGCGGCTACTACCTGGCGATCATCAACGATTCGGTCGCCGACCTGGTCACCTTCGCGGCGAGCGAGGTCGAACTGGAGCAGCTGGACCGGGTCCATCGCACGATGGAGGGCTATCTGCGCTACGCCGAGCACAACCAGGCCGCCTTCCGGGCGGTCGTCAGCGGCGGCGTCGGCTTCGATGCCGAGGTGCATGCCATCCGGGACGGTGTACGTGAGGCGATAGTGGCGACCGTCGCCGAAGGGGCGTACGGACGCACGGACATCGCCCCGCTGGCCCGCATGGGCCTGTTCGCCTGGGTGTGCGGCGTGGAGGGCGCCACCCTCGACTGGATCGACCGCCCCCGGCTGTCCCGCGAACAGATGCGCGAACTCCTGGTCAAGCAGCTCGGCGGCGCCCTGCGTGCCATCGAGGAACTGGACCCGGCCTACCCCGCTCCGGCTCCGGCCCGCCGCGACACCTGAGCGAGGGGCGAAGGCTCCCGCACGCCCGGAGCCCTGCTGGTTCCCGTACGTCACTTCCGTCACGCCGAGGCCCTGGCGCATCCCGTCACGTTCCGCTGGACATCGCATGCAGTCAGTGGCCGGGATATTCTTGAAGTAAGCGGTCGTTAACTGGTGACGGGATGCCTGCAATCGGGCATACTCACAGCGCACAGCCGCTGGTCAGCAGCTTCCGAGACCCGGAAGAGCGGAGCATCGGCCGGAACCGGAAAGACCCGGCGGAGCCGCCCACACCCAAGGCGCACGTCGGCCGATGTGCCCGAACAGGGAGGAGAGCGTCGCCATGCCCGACCGCGCCCCGCAGCCGGTGGACCGTCAACTGCCCACGGACGAGGCCCGGGATCTGATCTCGCTCGTCCGCGACATCGCCCAGCGCGAGATCGCCCCGAAGGCGGCCGAGGAGGAGGACGCCGGACGCTTTCCGCGCGAGGTCTTCACGCTGCTGTCGGAGTCGGGACTGCTCGGCCTGCCGTACGACTCCGAGTACGGCGGCGGTGATCAGCCCTACGAGGTCTACCTCCAGGTCCTCGAGGAACTCGCCGCGGCCCGTCTCACCGTCGGCCTCGGCGTCAGCGTGCACACGCTCGCCTCCTATGCGCTCGCCGCCTACGGCAGCAAGGAACAGCAGGTCGAGCATCTGCCCGCGATGCTGGGCGGCGGCCTGCTGGGCGCCTACTGCCTGTCCGAGCCGTCGTCCGGGTCCGATGCCGCCTCTCTTCGTACGAAGGCGGTGCGCGACGGCGAGGACTGGGTGATCACCGGCACGAAGGCCTGGATCACGCACGGCGGGATCGCCGACTTCTACACGGTCATGGCCCGGACGGGGGAGGAGGGGCCGCGCGGCATCACCGCCTTCCTGGTCCCGGGTGACGCCGAGGGCCTGAGCGGCGCGATGCCCGAGAAGAAGATGGGGATGAAGGGCTCACCCACCGCGCAGGTGCACCTCGACGGGGTCCGTGTCCCGGACGAGCGGCGCATCGGCGAGGAGGGCCAGGGCTTCGCGATCGCCCTGTCCGCGCTCGACTCCGGCCGACTCGGCATCGCCGCCTGCGCGATCGGCCTCGCCCAGGCGGCGCTGGACGAGGCGGTCGCGTATGCCACCGGGCGGCAGCAGTTCGGGCGGCCCATCGCCGACTTCCAGGGGCTGCGCTTCATGCTCGCCGACATGGCGACCCAGATCGAGGCGGGTCGGGCCCTGTATCTGGCGGCGGCGCGGCTGCGCGACGCGGGGCGGCCGTTCGCCAAGCAGGCGGCCATGGCCAAGCTGCACTGCACGGACACCGCGATGAAGGTGACCACGGACGCCGTCCAGGTCCTCGGCGGCTACGGCTACACAGCGGACTTCCCGGTGGAGCGCTATATGCGCGAGGCCAAGGTGCTGCAGATCGTCGAGGGCACCAACCAGATCCAGCGCATGGTCATCGCCCGTCACCTTGCGGGTCCTGAAACGCGCTGAACTGCCCTCTGGTGACCTGCGGGGCCGCCAGCCTGATCCACTCCGGGTCGTGGCGGCCCGGCAGGGTGCGGCCCCGGTCGGCCCAGGCGCGCATCAGATCGCGGTAGATCGGCGGGTCCTGCAGATGCGGCGGCACCGGCAGGGCCGTTCCTGCGGGTGGCGGAACGAACACGCGGCGCTGACGCCCGATCACGGAATAGGTGGGGGTCATACCAGGGCAACGCGGAGGTAGGCGGACAGGTCACCCATCCGCGGAATCGAGCGTGCGTTCCCGGACGTCCGGCTCCCTCTCTGGCCTCCGCCAGCTGTCTGACGTACCGTCAGCCCAGCCGTCTCCAGGGAGGTTTGGCGTGGCCGACGACCGCCCCGTACCACTCGACGAATACCCCGTGCACCAGGTCCCGCTGTCCATGAAGCACATGGCGACCGGGGACCGGAACGCCTACGACCGCTGCATCTTCCACGTCCTCGACCACGAGGGGCGCGCCCTGCTCGTCGTGGGCCTCGGGGTCTACCCCAACCTCGGCGTGATCGACGCATACGCGACCATGCGGACCGGGGACGCCCTGCACGCCGTGCGTGCCTCGGACGCCCTCGGCGAGGACCGCATGCGGCTCGCCGTCGGCCCGCTCAGGATCGAGGTCGAGGAGCCGCTGCGGCGGCTGCGGCTGGTGGGTGACGACGACCTGTTGTCGTACGACCTCACCTGGACCGCCGCCTTCCCCGCCCTGTGGGAACCCCACCACCTTCAGCGCCGCGGCGAGCGGCTCACCCTCGAAGGGCGCCGTTTCGTCCAGGCGGGCGGTGTGGAGGGCGTGATCCGCGCCGCGGGTGAGGAGTTCCGGGTCACCGCCGACGGGTGGACCGGCACCCGCGACCGCAGCTGGGGCGTGCGGCCCATACCGGGGGAGGAGGGCGGCCGCCTCGCGGTGGAGCATCCGACCGAGGGCTTCCACTGGGTGTGGTGCCCGGTGCGCTTCGAGGACCGCTTCCTCATGGTCATCGTCCAGGAGGACGCCGACGGCTACCGCTCCCTGAACGACGCCACCCTGGTCCGCCCCGGCCACCGCGACCGCCAACTCGGCTGGCCCCAGCCGGAGATCACCTACCGCTCCGGCACCCGCCACCCGGACCGCGCCCTCATCCACCTCGGCGACCTGCGCAAACCGCAGGAACTGGAGGTCGAGATCCTCACCTCCTCGCCGCTCGCGATCGGCGCCGGATACCCGCCCGCCGACGACTGGCAGCACGGCACCTGGCGTGGCCGCGGCTGGACGGACCGCCGTACCTACGACCTGACCCAGCCGCACGCCCCGGCCGCCTACGGGGTCACCGACCATGCCGCCCGCTTCCGGCTGGACGGCCGGACGGGCCACGGCATCTTCGAGCACGGCTCGTTCGGGCGGCATGATCCGAGCGGGTTCACGGACTTCACTTCGGTCGCACCATAGGCGGTATGTGACATGGCACCCACTGCACCCCGCCCCCGCACCACCACCCGGGACCCGGAGGAGCTCGCCCGCCGCCTCACCGCCTGGCTCTCGACCCGGCTGCCCGGCGCCAAGGCGGCCGGCGTCACCGTCCCCGAATCCAACGGCATGTCCAGCGAGACCCTGCTCTTCGACATCGAGCACCCCGAACCGCCCGTGCGCCGCTGCGCGTTGAGACTCGCGGCGGACCCGGCGGCGTACACCGTCTTCCCGGTGTACGACATGCCGCGCCAGTACCGCACGATGCGCGTCGTGGCGGAGCACTCGGACCTGCCCGTGCCCAAGGTGCTGTGGCTGGAGGAGGATCCCGGGCCGCTCGGGGCACCCTTCTTCGTGATGGAGCGCGTCGAGGGCCGCGTGCCGCCCGACGTCATGCCCTACACCTACGAGGGCAACTGGCTGCACGCGGCGAGCGACGCCGAGCGCGGGCACCTGGAGGCGGCCTCCATCGGGCTGCTGGCCCGACTCCACGACCAAGTGCCGCCGAAGGCCGCCGAGTTCCTCGCACTTCCCGGCGAGGGCGACGCCCTGCGCCGCCATGTCGCCGCCCAACGCGCCTACTACGACTGGGTCGTCGAAGGACGCGCCCGCTCACCCCTCATCGAGGCCGCGTTCGACCGACTGGAGGCACTCTGGCCGAGCGATCCGGGCACACCGGTGCTCAACTGGGGCGACGCACGCATCGGGAACGTCGTCTACGACGGCTTCGAGCCCGCCGCCGTCCTCGACTGGGAGATGGCTGCCCTGGCCCCGCGCGAGGTCGACCTCGGCTGGACCGTCTATCTGCACCGCTTCTTCCAGGACCTCACGGTCGCCTTCGGCCAGCCGGGGCTGCCGGACTTCCTGCGCCGCGACCGGATCGAGGCCCGTTACGCCGAACTCACCGGCCACACACCGCGCGACATGGACTTCCACACCGTGTACGCCGCGCTGCGGCACGCGATCGTCATGCTGCGGGTCGCCTACCGGCAGGTGCACTTCGGGGAGGCAGCCGTTCCGGCGGATCCGGACACACTGATCCTGCACCACGGCAGCCTGCGGGCCATGGTGCAGGGCAGCTACTGGAATTGAGCGAGGCGGTTCAGGCGGCCTGACGGCGCATCGCCGGCACCCGCATCGGGCGCGAGCCCGGTCCGCCGACGTGCGAGAACGGCTGCGTCCGCCAGTCGAGCCCCTGAGGGAGCGTCAACAGGAGGGCGGTGCCCTGCTCCTGGGGCTCGGCCGACTCGTCCGCGGAGCGGGCCTCGGCCGCCCGGCGGCCGGTGCCGGCGCAGACCGTGAGGCCGAACGGGTTCCACGGCGAGGCGCACAGCGCGTGCTCCGGCAGGACCTGCTCGTCCGCCAGCAGGGCGATGGGCTGCGCACAGTCCGGGCAGATCACCCGGTACATCTCGAAGGTGTCGTACGCGTCGAGTTCGTCCTCGAAGGCGTCGGGTTCGACGCCCTCCGGCTCGGGCTCGACGACCGCCTGGAGCCGCTTGGGTGCGGTACGACCAGGGCGCTTAAGACTCTGCATGGGTTCTCCCCCTCGGGTGGGCCGTTCGGGCACTGCGGCCTCGACCACAGCAAGCACTTCCCGCCCCATGTCGGCGGTAATCACGGGAGCATCACGGAGACGTCTCGGCGGCTGTGTCCTTCGTCACATGCCGCCCGCAGGTGCCCGGCGCGGACGATTTGTCCCCCGGACGGCTCACGGACCGCTCTCGGGCACATCACAAAGCGGGTATGACCTGGACTGCTCAGGTATCCGAGGAGATCAAGCGCACTGTAGGTTCTTGCCTCATGGAGGAGCTGGACCGTCAAATCGTGCAGCTGCTCGTCAAGGACGGGCGGATGAGCTACACAGACCTGGGCAAGGCCACGGGCCTGTCCACGTCGGCCGTGCACCAGCGGGTGCGGCGGCTTGAACAGCGTGGCGTCATCCGCGGCTATGCCGCGGTGGTCGACCCCGAGGCCGTCGGGCTGCCCATGACCGCGTTCATCTCGGTCAAACCCTTCGACCCCAGCGCCCCCGACGACATCTCGGACCGCCTGGCCGGGGTCCCCGAGATCGAGGCCTGCCACAGCGTCGCGGGCGACGAGAACTACATCCTCAAGGTGCGCGTGGCCACCCCGCACGAACTGGAGGAGCTGCTGGCGCGGCTGCGCACGCTGGCGGGCGTCTCGACGCGTACGACGGTGGTCCTTTCCACGCCCTACGAGGCGCGGCCGCCGCGGATCTGACCGGTCCTACGGGCAGGACGGCCGGGCCGGGGCCGACCTGCGTACCGGAGGGCCCCGGTGAGGCGCGAGACTGTTCCCCATGAATGAGCGCAGCCCCGAGCCGAACACCGTCCTGCTCCGCCGCGGAGAGGTCCACAGCCCCGCCGACCCCTTCGCGACCGCGATGGTCGTGGAGCGCGGCCAGGTCGCCTGGGTCGGCTCGGAGGGCGCCGCGGACGCCTTCGCGGACGGTGTCGACGAGGTGGTCGACCTGGACGGCGCCCTCGTCACCCCGGCCTTCACCGACGCCCATGTGCACACCACCTCCACCGGCCTCGCGCTCACCGGCCTCGACCTGTCCGACGCGCCCTCCCTGGAGGCCGCCCTCGCCCTGGTACGGGACTTCGCGGCGGCCCGCCCGCAGGACAAGGTGCTGCTCGGGCACGGCTGGGACGCCGCCCGATGGCCCGGCGGCCGGCCCCCGACGCGCGCGGAACTCGACGAGGCCGCCGGAGGCCGTCCCCTTTATCTCTCCCGCATCGACGTCCACTCGGCGGTCGTCACCACGGCCCTGCTCGACCTGGCCCGCGGTGTCGCCGCGGCGGACGGCCCGCTGACCTCCGACGCCCACCACGCCGTACGCGCCGCGGCGTTCGCAGCCGTGACGCCGGCCCAGCGCACCGAGGCTCAGCGCACCGCGCTCGCGCATGCCGCCTCCCTCGGTATCGGCTCGGTCCACGAGTGCGCGGGACCCGAGATCTCCTCCGAGGACGACTTCACCGGACTGCTCCGGCTCGCGGCCGAGGAGGGGGGACCGCGAGTGGTCGGATACTGGGCGGAACGGGCCGAAGAAGGGGTGGAGAAGGCACACGAGCTCGGTGCTGCGGGCGCCGCCGGTGACCTCTTCGTCGACGGCGCCCTCGGCTCGCACACCGCCTGTCTGCACACGCCGTACACCGACGCCGACCACACGGGCACCGCCTACCTGGATGCCGCCGCGGTGGCCGCCCATGTGGTGGCCTGCACCGAGGCGGGCCTCCAGGCGGGCTTCCACGCGATCGGCGACGCGGCCGTGACCACGGTCGTCGACGGTGTGCGCGCCGCCGCCGAGAAGGTCGGCCTGGCCCGCGTCCGCGCCGCCCGCCACCGTGTCGAGCACGCTGAGATGCTCACCGCCGAGACGATCGCGGCCTTCGCCGAGCTGGGCCTGACCGCCTCCGTGCAGCCCGCCTTCGACGCGCTGTGGGGCGGCGCGGACGGCATGTACGCGCAGCGCCTGGGTGCGGACCGGGCCCGCACCCTGAACCCCTTCGCGGCCCTGCTCAGGGCGGGCGTCCCGCTCGCGTTCGGCTCCGACAGCCCGGTCACGCCGCTCGACCCGTGGGGCACGGTCCGCGCCGCCGCCTTCCACCGCACGCCCGAGCACCGTGTCTCCGTGCGGGCCGCGTTCACGGCTCACACCCGCGGTGGCTGGCGGGCGATCGGGCGGGACGACGCGGGCGTCCTGGTGCCCGGCGTGCCCGCGGACTACGCCGTGTGGCGCACCGACGAGCTGGTGGTCCAGGCTCCCGACGACCGGGTCGCCCGCTGGTCCACCGACCCCCGCTCCGGCACCCCCGGCCTGCCCGACCTCAGCCCCGGCCGCGACCTGCCGGTCTGTCTGCGCAGCGTGGTCGGCGGGCGGACGGTGTTCGTACGGCCGGGCGAGTGATCTCCCGGGGTGGCGCGGCGCCGATCGACGCCCCCGGCGGTGTCGCACGACCTGCGTATCCTCCGCCCTGACCAGGGCATTGATGCAGAATGCGCAGGTCAAACGGCTGTTGACAGCCGATGGCAGGGGGCCGGTAGGTTCGGCCGAGTCCACCACCGGACGCCCGACCGGGGAACTTCCGCGCACTCGTCGCAGCGCCGCTGGGTCAGGGACGGTGTGCCGCACCGGGGCACCGCCACTGGGAGCCAGGCTCAGCGCCCGCGCCGCGACGGGAGGAGAGTTCCGGCCGGTCGGGGAGGTGTGACCCGGGTGGGGCCCGGGCTCAGTAGACAACGGCTTTCGGTCGACCCGCAGCCAGCGGGCCCCAGGTCGGCCCGAAGGGCGCCGGGCCCCCATCCGTAGATCCGCGAACCTGCCCAAAGACGCGCTCTTACCCCGCTCTTGTGGAATCGACACCACTATACGAACGTCCTGTCACGTCATCGCAGGCCGTGGCCACTATGGTGGACATCTGCGTACGGAGACGAAGGGGCAGCAGTGAACGACGGCGACGGGACCCTCACGGCAAAGGCCCAGGGGGGGCAGTTCGGCCCGCTCGGCACGGCCTTGGTGATCATTCCGACCTACAACGAGGCGGAGAACATCAAGTCGATCGTCGGTCGGGTGCGGAAGGCGGTCCCCGAGGCTCACGTCCTCGTGGCCGACGACAACAGCCCCGACGGCACCGGCAAGCTCGCGGACGAACTGGCCGTCGAGGACGACCACGTCCAGGTGCTGCACCGCAAGGGCAAGGAGGGCCTCGGCGCTGCGTACCTCGCGGGCTTCCGCTGGGGCCTGGACAACGGCTACGGCGTCCTGGTCGAGATGGACGCCGACGGCTCCCACCAGCCCGAGGAACTGCCCCGGCTGCTCACCGCGCTCAAGAGCGCCGACCTGGTCCTCGGCTCCCGCTGGGTGCCCGGCGGCCGGGTGGTGAACTGGCCCAAGAGCCGCGAGTTCATCTCCCGCGGCGGCAGCCTCTACTCCCGCCTCGCCCTCGGCCTGCCGCTGCGCGACATCACCGGCGGCTACCGCGCCTTCCGTCGCGAGACCCTCGAAGGCCTCGGCCTCGACCAGGTGGTTTCCCAGGGCTACTGCTTCCAGGTCGACCTGGCCCGCCGCGCGGTCAAGGCCGGCTACCACGTCGTCGAGGTGCCCATCACCTTCGTCGAGCGTGAACTGGGCGACTCCAAGATGAGCCGCGACATCCTCGTCGAGGCCCTGTGGAGGGTCACGGCGTGGGGCGTGGGCGAGCGGGTCGCCAAGATCACGGGCCGCGGCAAGAAGGCCTGACCGTCGTCCCTGCGCACAGGACCCGCAAGCGGTCTCGCAGGCACGGTTGATCATTCGCTTATGCCGCACTGAGCCGGGCCCAGGCACACTGGACGCATGACGACAGGTGCTCCGACCCCCACGCATCCGACCCGGCCCCGGCGCTCCCGGCTGCGGACCTTCCTTCCGCTCGGCGTCGCGGCCTGGGCGGTGCTGGAGATCTGGCTGCTGACCGTGGTCGCGGGCGCGTCGAGCGGGTTGACCGTGTTCCTGCTGCTGCTCGCGGGCTTCGTGTTCGGAGCTGCGGTGATCAAGAAGGCGGGTCGGCGCGCCTTCCAGAACCTCAACGAGACGCTGCAGCGCGGCGGCACCCCACAGGGCGGTGGCGGCAACGGCCTGCTGATGCTCGGCGGCCTGCTCCTGATGATCCCCGGTCTGATCTCGGACGCGGTGGGTCTGCTTCTGCTGATCCCCCCGGTCCAGAAGGCCCTGAGCCGCTTCACCGAGCGCACCCTCGACCGCAAGCTGCGCGCGGCCGGTCCCGGCAGCTTCGGTGACGCCTTCCAGCAGGCCCGCATCCACCGCCCCGACGGCAAGGTCGTCCAGGGCGAGGTCATCAGGGACGAGCGGGATGGCGACGTCCCACAGGGCCCGCGACCGCCGCTGACCCACTGAGACCGCGGCAGGACACACGACTGCGGGCGTCCACGTGAGACCACGTGGACGCCCGCAGTCGCTTGCGTGCGTAGTTGGTCCGCCCGACCCCGGCAGGACTAGGCCGACTTGCGGCTGTCCCGCGGGTGAACCGCGATGTTCATCGCGCCCGAACGGAGAACGGCCAGGCGCTCCTCGAGGACCTCTTCGAGTTCCTCGCGGGTGCGCCGCTCCATCAGCATGTCCCAATGCGTACGCGCGGGCTTGGCCTTCTTTTCCTCAGGGCCGTCGCCGTCAACGAGGAGTGCCTGGGCCCCGCAGACCTTGCACTCCCACTCCGGCGGAATTTCCGCCTCGACCGAGAAGGGCATCTCGAACCGGTGCCCCTTCTCGCATGCGTACTCCACGGCCTGGCGCGGGGCCAGGTCGATGCCGCGGTCCGTCTCGTAGCTGGTCACCACGAGGCGCGTGCCGCGAAGAGCTCGCTCACTCATGAATCGTGCCTCCCGGGCTTGTCGCCCACAGGACAGGTGTCGCTGTCGTCGTCATCCGGTCAACGTCCGGTCGGCGGTAAAGATTCCCGTTGCGTGTCCCGTTCCGGGTCATGCGTCGCCGTCGTAGCCGCCCCTTGTTGTACCCACCAGCGCCCGGTTTGTCACATCTACTAGCAGATGTCACCCAGCGTTTCGGCATCTTTGACGCGCAGTAACGGTACGCCTGGCAGGCCAAACGCGTACACTACAGCCCTTTCGCCGTGAGTGCTAAATCCTCTCGGGAACCGGATTGCCCGCAACCAGGATCGCCTGCCGCACCGGAACCCTTGCGAGCAGGGCAAACCCGATGACGAAGAAGGCCACGAGCGAGATGATCGCGTCGCGATAACTTCCGGTCAGCTGGTAGGTGATCCCGAACAGAAGGGGTCCAAGCCAACTCATGCCCCGGTCGCTCATCTCGTACGCCGAGAAGTACTCGGCCTCCTTGCCGGGCGGGACCAGATGCGAGAACAGGGAGCGGGACAGGGCCTGGCTGCCGCCCAGCACGAGGCCGATCCCGGCCGCCAGCACGAAGAACCACACCGGCGCCCCGGCCGGCAGGAAGTACCCGGCCGCCAAAGTCACCGTCCATGCCACCAGCGAGCCGAGGATGGTGCGCTTGGCTCCGTACGTCCGGGCCAGCCTTCCCATCCCCAGCGCGCCCGCCACCGCCAGCACCTGGACCATCAGCACGGCTGTGATGAGCGTGGACTGGCTCAGGCCCAGCTCCTGAGAGCCGTACACCGACGCCTGGGAGATCACCGTCTGGATGCCGTCGTTGTAGATGAGATAGGCGAGCAGGAAGCCCAGGGTGAGCGGTTTGCCACGCATGTCCCGGACGGTGGACGCCAGCTGCCGCCAGCCGTGCACCGCGGGCGCCGAGGACGTCGTACGGCGATCGCGCAGCCGCTTCAGCGGTATGAGGGTGAAGGCGCCCCACCACAGGCCCGCGGAGGCCAGGCAGATGCGGACCGCCGTCGACTCGGAGACGCCGAAGGAGTCGTGCCCGGTGAACAGCACCAGGTTCACGATCAGCATCGAGGAGCCGGCCGCGTAGCCGAAGGCCCAGCCGCGCGAGGAGACCCGGTCGCGATCCTCGGGCGGCGCGATCTGTGGCAGATAGGAGTTGTAGACGACCATCGAGACGGCCACGGACGAGTTGGCGACGATCAGCAGGAGGCCGCCCAGAAGGTAGCGGTCCCCGGACAGGAAGAACAGGCCCGTGGTGGCCGTCGCGCCCACGTAGGCGCAGGCGGCGAGCAGCGGCTTCTTCCGTCCCGTGCGGTCGGCGGCCGCGCCCACCAGTGGCATCACGAGGATCGACACGATCACCGACGCGGAGACGCAGTACGCGAAGAACGATCCGGCGCGCACCGGTATGCCCAGCGGATGCACGAATCCGTCCGTGTCCGCCGCCGACTTGGCCACCGCCGTCAGATAGGGGCCCAGGAACACGGTGAGCACGCTCGTCGAGTAGACGGAGCAGGCCCAGTCGTAGAAGTACCAGCCGCGCTGCTCGCGCTGCCGGTCGATGACGTCCGTACGCACGGTGTCGGCGCTCACCCGTGCCCTCGCTTCCCCGCTGAAGTGCCGTGCGAAGGCTCGGGGCGGGGGCCGGGTGCTCAGGACCAGACGCCGCGTTCTTCCATGACCTTGCGCAACGTGTCGATGTGATCGGTCATGATGCCATCGACTCCCAGGTCCAGGAGCCGGTGCATGCGGTCGGGCTCGTTGATGGTCCACACGTGCACCTGCAGCCCGCGCGCGTGGGCCGCGCGGACGAAGCGGTGGTCGACGACCTGGATGCCGGACTGCGCCTCGGGCACCTGCGCGGCGACCGCGGAGGCGCGCAGTGCGGCCGGCACGCCCCAGGAGCGCAGCCGCAGGTTCAGCACGCCACGCGTGCCGTACGACGTCGCCAGGCGCGGACCGGCCAGCCGCTGGGCACGTACCACGCGTGCCTCGGAGAAGGAGCCGACGCAGATCCGGTCCCACGCGCGCGTGCGCTCGATCAGGTCCAGGAAGGGGTGGAGGGAGGACTCCGCCTTCAGGTCGACGTTCCAGCGCACCTCGGGGAAGGTCTCCAGTAGCTCCTCGAAGAGCGGCACCGGCTCCTTGCCCGCCACGCGCGCGTGGCTCACGTCCTTCCACGGCAGGTCGGCTATGCGCCCGGCGCCGTCCGTCACCCGGTCCAGGGTCGAGTCGTGGAAGGCGACCAGCTTGCCGTCCGCCGTGGTGTGGACGTCGGTCTCGATGTAGCGGTAGCCCGCCCCCACTGCCCGCCGGAACTGCAGCACGGTGTTCTCCAGGCCTTCCGCGGCCCCGCCCCGGTGGGCGAAGGCGATCGGGCCGGGATGGTCGAGATAGGGGTGGCGTATCCGCGTGGTCACCGTCGAAGTATGGCCCTGCGGGGTTGCCCTTCGGCAACGACCGTGCTGCTGCCGGATGCCGACGGGACGTCGAACACCCGCAGGAAGAGCTGGGCGAGCGGGCCGATCGACACCGCGTAGAGGACCGTGCCGATGCCGACGGTGCCGCCGAGGGTGAAGCCCGTGGCGACGACCGCCACCTCGATCGCCGTCCGCATCAGACGGATCGAGCGGCCGGTACGCCGGTGCAGGCCCGTCATCAGCCCGTCCCGCGGGCCCGGCCCGAAACGGGCGGAGATGTAGAGCCCGGTGGCCACGCCGTTGAGCAGGATGCCGGCCAACAGGAGAGGGATCCGTACGGCCAGGGAGTGCACGGCCGGGACGAGGGCGAGCGTGCCGTCCATGGCGAGGCCGACCACGAAGACGTTGGAGACCGTGCCGAGGCCCGGGCGCTGGCGCAGCGGGATCCACAGCAGCAGCACCGCCGCGCCCACGACGATCGACACGACACCGATGGTCAGGCCGGTGAGCCTGGCCAGGCCCTGGTGCAGCACCCCCCAGGGTTCGAGTCCCAGGCCCGCCTCCACGAGGAGTGCGGAACTCACGCCGTAGAGCGCGAGGCCGACGTAGAGCTGGATCAACCGTCGCCCGAGACGGTTCTTCGTGGACAAGAGGTGCCCCCCTGTGGTCGCAGTGGCCTGGTTCGTGACACCCTGTGGCTTAGGTGGAAACTTCATCCATGGCCAATCCGGGGAAGGTGGACTGATTTCCATGGCGACGTGGACTTCGGCGATGGGGGCCTCGCAGCTCGCCCGGCTGCTCAACTCCCAGCAGGACCGCCCGGCCGGGCCCGGCACCCGCCGCCCGCCCGCCTACCGTGCCCTGGCCGACGGCATCCGGCTGCTGGTGCTGGAGGGCCGCGTTCCGGTGGCCGCCAGGCTGCCCGCCGAGCGGGAGCTGGCCCTGGCCCTGTCCGTCAGCCGTACGACGGTCGCGGCGGCCTACGAGGCGCTGCGCACCGAGGGGTTCCTGGAGTCCCGGCGCGGCGCGGGCAGCTGGACCGCCGTACCGGCCGGAAACCCGCTCCCCGCGCGCGGCCTGGAGCCCCTGCCGCCGGAGGCCCTGGGGTCGATGATCGACCTGGGGACCGCGGCGCTCCCCGCGCCGGAGCCATGGCTGACCCGCGCCGTCCAGGGCGCCCTGGAGGAACTTCCGCCGTACGCCCACACGCACGGTGACTATCCGGCTGGGTTGCCCGCGCTGCGCTCGATGATCGCCGACCGGTACACCGCGCGCGGGATCCCGACGATGCCCGAGCAGATCATGGTGACGACGGGAGCCATGGGGGCGATCGACGCCATCTGTCACCTCTTCGCGGGCCGGGGCGAGCGCGTCGCCGTCGAGTCGCCGTCGTACGCCAACATCCTCCAGCTGATGCGTGAGGCGGGGGCACGGCTGGTGCCCGTGGCGATGGCCGAGGGCCTGGCCGGCTGGGACCTGGACCGCTGGCGGCAGGTACTGCGCGATGCTGCACCCCGGATCGCGTACATCGTCGCCGACTTCCACAATCCGACCGGCGCACTCGCCGACGACGACCAGCGGCGTCAGCTCGTGGAGGCGGCCAGGTCGGCGGGGACGGTGCTGATCGCCGACGAGACGATGAGCGAGCTGTGGCTGGACGAAGGCGTCGAGATGCCGCGGCCCGTGTGCGGCTTCGACCCGGCCGGGTCCACGGTGATCACCGTCGGATCGGCCAGCAAGGCCTTCTGGGCGGGGATGCGCATCGGCTGGGTGCGCGCGGCACCGGATGTGATCCGCAGCCTGGTCGCCGCGCGCGCGTACGCCGATCTGGGCACCCCCGTGCTGGAGCAGCTCGCCGTGAACTGGCTGTTCAGCACGGGAGGCTGGGAGGAGGCCGTGGAGGTCCGGCGCAGCCAGGCCCGGGAGAACAGGGACGCGCTGGTCGCCGCGGTGCGGCGGGAGCTGCCCGACTGGGGGTTCGAGGTCCCGAGCGGCGGACTGACGCTGTGGGTGCGGACCGGGGGTCTGTCGGGCTCCCGGCTCGCGGAGGTGGGGGAGCGGGTCGGGGTGCGGGTGCCGTCCGGGCCGCGCTTCGGGGTGGACGGTGCCTTCGAGGGGTATGTGCGGCTGCCGTTCACCGTGGGCGGTGCGCTGGCCGACGAGGCGGCGATGCGGCTGGCTGCGGCGGTTCGGTTGGTGCAGAGCGGGGCGTCGGGGGGCGGGGAGTCGCCACGGACGTTCGTGGCGTAGCTGCGGGCTGGGTGCCGTTCTCCAGGGCTGCGGCATCCGGCGGCGGAACCTACTGCGCCTCCGCCGCCATGGCGTCCGCGGGCACCGGCTCTGCCTCGGCCGGCTCCTCGTCGATGGGCACGGCCTCGACCGGCACGGCCTCGACCGGCACGGTCTCGAACGGCTTGGCCTCGGCGGACTCCTGGTCGGCCGGCGTGGTCCGCGGCGGCAGCAGCGCCAGTACCGCCTTGCGGTGCGCGTCGCTCGCCGTGTCGTCGTACGGGTCCGGAGTCGACGGCACCTGAAGCCGGTGCACCGGGCCCGTGCCGAGACGGGCGTAGCCGCGGCCGGGCGGGACCTCGGCGGCCGGAGTGGTGGACGGCAGGGCACCGAGGACCCCTGACAGCTGCTCCGCCGTGGCGGGGCCCAGCACGACACGCGCGCGCGTGTGCTGCCGTACGTCGTCGCTCAGCGTTTCGGCGTGGTCGAACTGCTCCCCCACCACCACCGTCACATTCACCGCCCGGCCGTGCCGGAGCGGGACCTGGAGCAGGGACTGCGGGTCCTCACGGCCGTCCGCGGCGGCGAGATGGGTGAAGGCGCTCGGGCGGTCCAGGAGGAGCCACAGGGGACGCTTGGTGTCCTCCGGCGGTGGCTGTCCGGCCTGACGGGCGCGGTTCGCGGCGATCAGACGGCGCTCCGTCTCGAGGGCGGCCCACTCGAGGCTCGTCAGCGCCCCGGTCAGGCCGCACTCGACGGCCAGGACACCGTCCCGGCCAGTCAGGCACGCGTACTCGCCGGTGCCGCCCTCGACGATCACGACGTCGCCGTGCTGGAGCGCCTGCACAGCGATGGAGCGGAGCAGGGTCGAGGTGCCGCTGCCGGGCTGGCCCATGATCAGCAGGTGCGGTTCGGTGGAGCGGATGCCGGTGCGCCAGACGACCGGCGGAACGTCACGTCTGTGCTCTCCGTAGGTGAGGGGAAGCGTGCGCTGGACCTGGGTGGGGTCCGTGAAGCCGAGGACCGTCTCGCCCGGCGCCGTGACGAATCGCTGGGCGGCGATGTCGGTGGGCAGTGGGGGCAGCACCGTGACGGTCAGCTCGTTGCCCTCTTCCTCCCATGCGAAGTGGTATTCGCGGCCGCGCCCCGACTTGGCGTGCAGCAGCTGTTCGATCCGCGCGCGGGACTCGGCCTCGCCGTCGGTGAAGTACGCCGGGTAGCGGATCTGGAGCCGGGTGACACGACCCGACTCGTCGAACTCGTACGCGGGGAAGGCCTTCTCCCACTCGCCGCCGTGGGCGTACAGCGGCGAGGGGTCCTCGGCGATCGAGAAGTACGGGATCAGGGCCTCGTACAGCGACTTGAGGCGCTGCACCTGGGACTCGTCCGGCCCTTCGGGCGCCGCGGGCCGGCGGTCCCGGCCGTGCAGGGCTGCCGCCGTCATCAGGCCGATGACGGCGAGCAGGGGGCCGTACGGCACGAGTGCCACGACCAGGATCACGGAGGCCGCCAGGAACAGCAGCGGCCCACGCCGGTCCTTCGGGGTGTCGGCCCACCTGTGCCGCCCGGCCGCCGCCAGTCGGCGCAGACCTCGGGTGATCGTGATCAGCGGGTGGAGGACGTCGGTGGCGCTGTCGGCCGCCGTCCGCGCCAGCTCCCGGCTCCGGGCGATCTGCATCCGGGCGATCTGCGCGTTGTCCTTGCTCAGGATGCGGGGGAGGGGGCGCCGGGCCACTGCATTCTCCTGGTGGTGCGTGCGTGCGTGCGTGCGGGAGGGCGGCGTCAGAACTTGATGCCGCCGAGGAGACTCGCGAGGCTCTCGCCGCCGGCCTTGATGCTCGGGGCGATCGCCGTGCTCGCGAGGTAGAAGCCGAACAGGGCCGAGACCAGCATGTGCGAGGCCTTCAGGCCGTCCTTGCGGAAGAAGAGGAAGACGATGATGCCGAGCAGGACCACGCCGGAGATGGACAGGATCATTTTTTTCTCCTGGTTCACGGGGACAGTCACCATGAGTACTTCCAGGATCACAGCATGTATCCATAGTATTAAAGGTGCAAATGGATGAATCTCGGCAGATTTCCCTCAAGTGGTCGAGCCGGCTCGGGCCGGCCGGCCCGAACCCCCGTGGCCTGCCTGGTCTGTGGTGATCTTTACCTCCGGCGCACCGGGTCATGTACCGCGGAAGCCAGTACCCTGGCGATTCACCTGAACGGTTGTATTGAGAGGCGGTCCGGCCGATGACAGAAGCCCCCGACCCCGAGGTCGTGGAGCTGGCGACCAAGATCTTCGATCTGGCCCGGCAGGGGCAGACCGAGGCGCTCGTGGCGTACGTCGACGCGGGTGTTCCGGCCAACCTCACCAACGACCGTGGTGACTCGCTCGTGATGCTCGCCGCCTACCACGGACACGCGGACGCGGTACGCGCCCTGCTCGCCCGGGGTGCGGAGGGCGACCGGATCAACGACCGGGGCCAGACCCCGCTCGCCGGGGCCGTCTTCAAGGGCGAGACGGACGTCATCAAGGCCCTCCTGGAGGGCGGTGCCGATCCGGCCGCGGGCACCCCGTCGGCCGTCGACACGGCGCGGATGTTCGGCAAGACGGAACTGCTCGAGTTGTTCGGCGCACACTGATCCGAACGTTCTGACCAGCAAAAACACAGAAAACGGGGGAGGCGGTACAGGGCCGCCGAAATTTCGGTCGCGGCAGGTCGAAGTGCCGAGTCATCATGACGTCGTGATTCACGGACGCGATGGCTGGGCAGGTGTTGCCGCACCGCGCGGGCCGTGATGCGGTCCGCGAGGGCCACTGACGAGAGGCAGAGGAAGATGGTCTACAGCAAGCAAGAGACGGCGGGCGCCCCGACGTTGTGTCACGCGGCCAGGTAATGCGTGTTCCCCGGTTGCGTCGACGCTTGATGTGAGGCTGTTTCCCATGTTCGATCCGGTCATAGCGCCCAGCGGTACGCTGCTCGGCCTGCTCCAGCGGGGCCGCGGCGACGGCACACTGCACGCGCTCACCGCCCCGCGCGCCGAGGCGCTCGCGGCGCTGAACCACTGTGTGCTGCGCGACCCCCGCCACGACTGGCAGGTGGAGAACCGCTCCCTCTACTACGCCCGTCTCTACCTCGACCTGAACGGCGAGCTGGACGAGGTCGAAGCGCACCTCTTCGACGTCGAGGACGTCTTCGACACCGAGGAGTCCCGTACGGGACTGGCCCTCGCCGTCCTCGGCCACCTCGCCTCCTACGGCAGGCGGGACGCGCTCGCACTGCTGCGCAGGTACGCCGCCTCCGGCTCCAACTGGGCCTGGGCCCTCGACGAGCTGGCGCTGCGCGACGACGACGCCGGCCTACGGGCCCTCGCGGCTCCCGTGCTGGCCCGCTTCGCCACCGACGCCGAGGGCGAGGCCGAACTGGCCGCCGTCGTGCGTGACGCCTTCGAGCCCCGGCCGTGGCGGCTGTGGGCGGAGGATCCGCGCGAATCGATCGCCACGCGTGTGCGTGCCGCTCAGGAGACCGGCTGTTTCGACCGCTGGCAACGCCAGATGCGACCGTCCGGGCCCCGCCCGGGGTGGAGCGTGCAGGCCGTGTTCGAGTGGGCCCAACAGGGCATCGAACGGGGCGCCGCGCTGCACGTCCCGGCCGCCCGCTGCCTCACAGCCGTTGCCGGCCCCGAGGACCGGCCCGAGATCGTGCAGGCCGCCAAGGAGGGCACCGACGGAGCCCGCTGCACCGCGCTGCGCTATCTCGCCGACAGCAATGATCCCGATGCCCTCGACCTGATCGAGCAGGCCGTGCTCACCGGCTCACCGGCCGTCGTGGAGGCCGGCGTCGACGCCTTCGAACGGATGCGCAGCGTCGCCGCCGTCGACCGGGCCCGCGGCTGGGCCCACCGGCCCGACCCCCTCGGCGCCGCAGCCGGCCGTATGCTCGCCTGCCGCGGGGGAACCGGGGACAAGGATCTCGTCCTGGGGGCGTTGCGTGAGGCCGTACGGGGCGAGGGGCCGGACGCCCCCACCCTGTGGACCCTGGTCGACGGCACCGGCCGGCTCGGCATCGCCTGCGCCGCCCCCGTACTGCGCCATGTCTATCGCGAAACCGCCTCCTCCCATCTCCGCGGCCGGGCCGCCCGCGCCCTGGCCGCCACCGACCCCTCCTTCCCCGCAGGCTTCGCCGTCGAATGCCTCTGGGACTGTGAGGAGACCACCCGCGAAATCGCCGCCCGGCACGCCGAGACCGGCGACGCACGGGTCGTCGAACAGCTCCGCCGGCTCGCCGCCGACCCCGCCGAGGAAGCCGAAGTGCAGACCGCCGTACGAAGTCGGATCGCACCCGAGGGGCCCGCTGTCTGAGCCGGTCACAGACGGGCCCCCGGGCCGCTGCAGGGCCACTGGATGAACAGCGGGTGACCCGCGGGTCAGGGGGTCATGGACACGGCCTGACCTGCTCGGGTGTGCACAGTAACGCTCACGGGACGTTCATCGTTCGCAAAGATCCACGTTGACGCGACCACGTCCAGCACGGCGACAACACGGGTATGCGTGTCGTCATAGTGACCGAATCCTTTCCCCCCGACGTGAACGGCGTGGCCCACTGCGCGCTCCAGACCGCCCGGCACCTCGTAGATCGCGGTCACCTTCCGCTCGTCGTCGCCCCGGCCGGCACCGCTCTTGCCGTCCGGGCCGGGACCGGGCCCGACGCCCAGGCGCCGTGCCCCGTCGTCCGTGTCCCCTCCCTCCCCCTCCCCGGCTATCCCCAGGTCCGTGTCGCCCTGCCCAGCCGCCGCCTGGCCGCGGCCGTCATGGAGCACCGGGCCGACATCGTCCACCTGGCCAGCCCCTTCGTCCTCGGCGTCCGCGGCATGGCGGTCGCCGCACGGCTCGGCGTCCCGGCCGTGGCCGTCTACCAGACGGATCTGGCCGGATACGCCCGTACCTACATGGGCGCCGGCGAGGCCGCGGCCTGGCGGCGCATTCGCTCCGTCCACTCCGCCGCCGACCTCACCCTCGCCCCCTCCAGCGCCTCGATGCACGACCTGAAGACCCACGACGTGCCCCGGGTCAAGCTCTGGCAGCGCGGCGTGGACACCGTCCGTTTCCGCCCGCACCTGCGCGACGAGGCCCTGCGCCGCGAACTCGCCCCGAACGGTGAGCTGATCGTCGGCTACGTCGGCCGGCTCGCACCCGAGAAGCACATCGAGCTCCTGGCCGGCGTCTGCGGCCTCGACGGAGTGAAGGTCGTGGTCGTCGGCGACGGCCCGAGCCAGCCGAGCCTCGCCGAGGCGCTGCCGGGCGCGGTCTTCCTCGGCCGCCGCACCGGCGACGAACTCGCCCGGATCTACGCCTCGCTGGACGTCTTCGCGCACACCGGCCCCTTCGAGACCTTCTGCCAGACCGTGCAGGAGGCCATGGCGAGCGGCGTCCCCGTCGTCGCGCCCGCCGCCGGCGGCCCCCTCGACCTGGTCGCCCACGGGCGCACCGGGCTGCTGGTCCCGCCCCACGACGCGGACGCCGTACGGGACGCCGTGCAGTCCCTGGCCGCAGACCCGGAGCGGCGGATCACCTTCGGCGCCACCGCGCGCGCCACCGTCGAGGGACGCACCTGGGCCGCCGTGGGCGACCAGCTGATCGGACACTACGCCGACGTGCTCGCCGCGCGGCAGAAGACGGTGGTGGCGGCATGACCTCCCTGCGAATCGTGCGACTCGCCAACTTTGTCGCCCCCTCCTCCGGAGGTCTGCGCACCGCCCTGCGGGAACTCGGCAAGGGCTTCCAGGCCGCAGGGCACGAGCCCGTGCTCATCGTCCCCGGCGAACGCGCCGACGACCGCGACACCGAGCAGGGACGCGTCATCACCCTGCCCGGGCCGCTGCTGCCCGGCACGGGCGGATACCGCGTGCTCACCGACAAGCGGCGCGTGGCCCGGCTCCTGGAGGAGCTGGCACCCGACCGTCTGGAGGTCTCCGACCGTACGACCCTGCGGTGGACCGGCAAGTGGGCGCGGCGCGCCCGCATCCCCGCCGTGATGGTCTCCCACGAGACCGCCGACGGCGTCCTGCGCACCTGGGGACTGCCGGAGGGGGCGGCCCGTCGCGCCGCCGACGCCCTCAACGTGCGTACGGCGCACACGTACGCGCGCGTGGTGTGCACCACGGAGTTCGCCGAGCGGGAGTTCGTGCGGATCGGCGCCCGCAATGTCGTACGGGCCCCGCTGGGCGTCGACCTGGTCGAGCGGCATCCCGTGCTGCGCGACCCGGGGCTGCGGGCACGCTACGCGCGCGTGGCCGAGTCGCTGCTCGTGACATGCACCCGGCTGTCCGTCGAGAAGCGGCCCGGAACGGCGCTGGACGCCCTTGAGGCACTGCTGCGGCGGGGCCGGCGGGCGGTGTTGGTGGTGGCCGGGGACGGGCCGCTGCGGCCGCGGCTCGAACAGCGGGCGCGGGAGCGCGGGCTGCCGGTCACCTTCCTCGGGCACGTCTCCGACCGCGGCGCTCTCGGCGCCCTCCAGGCCTCCGCCGACGTGTGCCTGGCACCCGGGCCCGCCGAGACCTTCGGGCTCGCCGCGCTGGAGGCGATGGCCTGCGGAACGCCCGTGGTGGTGAGCACATCGTCCGCGCTGCCCGAGGTGATCGGATCCGCCGGAGCCGTCGCGGCGGACCACGGGGAGGCCTTCGCGGACGCCGTCGACATGCTGCTCGGACTCCCCGAGCGGGAGCGGCGCGAGATGGCACGCGCGCGTGCGGAGTGCTTCGGGTGGAACACGGCGGTGGACGCGTTTCTCGCCGCGCACGACGCGCCGGTACCGGTGCGTCGTGCCGTGCCCGGAGGCGTGGCATGAGACCGGTGCGTTTCGTCGCCCTCGGGGACTCGCTGACCGAGGGCGTGGGCGATCCCGTCGCCGACGGGTGGCGCGGCTGGGCCGCGCTGCTCGCCGGCGGGCTCGCCGAGGAGCCCGTGGAGTTCACCAACCTCGCCGTCAGCGGCGCCCAGACCCGGGAGGTGCTGGAGCAGCAGACGCCGGCCGGGCTCGCCCTGCAGCCGGACGTGGTGTCCGTGGTCATCGGTGTCAACGACACCCTGCGCTGCACCTTCGACATCCACGCCGTGGCCGAACGGCTCGACAAGGTGTACGCCGCCTTCACCGAGCAGGGGGCGACCCTGCTCACGGCCTGTCTGCCCGATCCCGGCTCGATGCTCGGCCTGCCCGGCTCCCTGGCCCGTCCGCTGGCACGGCGGCAACGGGCGGTCAACCGGGTGGTCCACGCCCTCTCCGACCGCTACGGGGCAGTCCATCTGCACGCGGCCGAGGAAGCCTGGATCACCGACCGCGCGATGTGGAGCGCGGACCGGCTGCATCCGGGCGAGCAGGGGCATCGGCAGCTGGCCGTGCGCTTCCACTCGCTGCTTGTGGAAGCGGCCCGTGCGGCGGGCCCTGCGCCTTCGCCCGAGCCGGAGTTTCCCGTGCCCACGCGGTCGGCGAGCCTGTTGTGGCTGGCCACGGCGGGTACGGCGTGGGTGGCACGGCGGTGCACCGACCTGCTGCCGCAGCTGCTGACTCTCGCCGCCGACGAGATGCGGCACCGGGTGCGGGGGACCAGTGCGCGGCTGGATCTGCGGGCCGCCGCGGCGGTTTCGGCAGCCTTGGCTGCGGTTTCCGTTGTGGAGCAGCCGGATGCGGCGTAGCGCTGCGCGCAGCGGCCGGGGGAATTGGAGGTCGGTGGGTCTCTGCGGGTCCGAAGTCGCTGGTCGCGCAGTTCCTCGCGCCCCTAAGGGCGTTGCTGTGTGCGTGTCCTCATGAAGCGGACCGGTGTGCCCGGTGCTGCTTGGGCTGCGGCAGGCAGGTCTTGTGGGTGGACGACCGCGATCACCGGATAGCCCCCAGTGGTCGGATGATCGGCCAGGAACACGACCGGTCTGCCGTCCGGCGGGACCTGGATCGCGCCCAGCACCATGCCCTCGCTGGGAAGTTCACCCGGTACGGCCCGTTCCAGTGCGGGGCCTTCCGTGCGCAGGCCGATGCGGTTGCTCGCGGCGGACACGCGGTACGGGCGGGCCGTGAACGTGCGCAAGGCCTCCGGTGTGAACCAGTCGTCGCGCGGTCCCAGCGCCACCCGTAGGACGAGTTCGGCCGGAGGTGCGGGCTGCGGAGCGACGTCCACGCGCGCGTGGACGTGTTTCGGCATCCCCAGGGGCAACACCGTGCCGTCCGTGAGAGGTGCGGGGCCGAGGCCGGACAGCAGATCCGTCGAGCGGCTGCCGAGTACCGGCTCGACGGTGATGCCGCCCGAGACGGCCACGTAGCTGCGTACTCCGGAGACGACGGTGCCGACCTCCAGGAGCGCACCCGCGGGCACGCACACCGGTGCTCCCCAGGCGGCCGGCCGACCGTCCACCGTGACCGGGCAGGGGGCGCCGCCGACCGCGACCGTGGCCGTCGAACGCGGCCGCAGGGCACACCCGTTGACCGTGGTCTCCAGGACGGCCGCCTCGGGCGGGTTGCCGACCAGTCGGTTGACGAGCGCCGCCGCCGGGGCGTCGAGCGCACCGGAGCGGGGCACGCCGAGGTGGGCATGGCCGGGGCGTCCCCGGTCCTGCACGGTGGTGAGCGCTCCGGCTCGCACGACGACGAGTGCGCGGTCCGTCACGGGCACCCCACCGGGACGAAGCGCACGCGCGTGCCGGGCGACAGCAGCGCGGCCGGCTCGCGCGCGTGGTCCCACAGCACGGTGTCCGTGCGCCCGATCAGCTGCCAGCCGCCCGGCGACGAGCGCGGGTACACGCCCGTGTACGGGCCCGCCATCGCCACCGAACCCGCCGGGACGGCCGTGCGCGGGGTGGCCCGGCGCGGGACGTCGTACACCGGCGGCAGGCCGGTGAGGTAGCCGAAGCCCGGGGCGAACCCGCAGAAGGCGACGCTGAATTCGGTGGCCGCGTGGATACGGGCCACTTCCCGCTCGCCGACGCCCCAGTGGGCGGCGACGTCGGCCAGGTCGGGACCGTCGTAGCGCACCGGGATGTCCACGACCGCCTGTTCGCGAGGGGGAGCCGGGGGCACCTCGGAGGCGGTCAGTTCGGAAGCCAGACGGACCGGGTCGTCGAGGCCGTCGAGCAGGACGGTGCGGGCCGCGGGGACGATCTCGCGCACCGTGAGCAGGCCCTCCGCGCGGCGTCGCAGCAGCTCCGCGTGCAGGGCCTGTGCCTCGTCCCCGGAGGACACCTCGACGAGCAGGGCGCTGTCCCCGACGGGCAGCGTCCTCATGCGAAGGCCTCCACCCGGATCCCGGACTCCTGCAGGCGTTCCCGGACCCGCCGGGCCAGCTCGACGGCGCCCGGCGTGTCCCCGTGCAGGCACAGCGAACGCGCGCGTACGTCGACGCGCGCCCCGGAGTGCGAGGTGACCGCGCCGAAGCGGGCCAGGCCCACCGAGCGCTCCACCACGGCCTCCGGGTCGGTGACCACGGCGCCGTCGTGGCCGCGCGGCACGAGCGTTCCCTGCGGGGTGTACGCACGGTCCGCGAAGGCCTCCGTGACGGTCGGCAGCCCCGCCTTGTCGGCGAGCTCCAGCAGCCGCGAGCCGGGCAGGCCGAGCACGGGCAGCGACGCGTCGGCGAGCCGTACGCCGTCCACGACCGCACCGGCCTGCTCCGCGTCGTGCACGACGCGGTTGTAGAGCGCGCCGTGCGGCTTGACGTACGACACGCGCGTGCCCGCCGCGCGCGCGAAGACCTCCAGGGCGCCGATCTGGTAGGCCACCTCGGCCGCGAGTTCAGCGGGCGGCACGTCCATCGCGCGGCGCCCGAACCCCGCAAGATCCCGGTAGGAGACCTGGGCGCCGATCCGGACGCCGCGCTCGGCCGCCAGTTCGCACACCCGCCGCATGGTGGCTGCGTCCCCGGCGTGGAAGCCGCAGGCCACGTTGGCGCTGGTGACGACGGACAGCAGTTGCTCGTCGTCGGTCAGCTGCCAGCGGCCGAAGCCCTCGCCGAGGTCGGCGTTCAGATCGATCGAGGTCATGGTCCTTCGTGTTTCTCTCAGGCCACGCGGTACTGCTCGTCGCGGGCGTCGGTCAGGAACATCTGGCCGGGTGCATGGGTGATGGCGAAGGGTGGGAGCGAGGCCATCACGGCCGCCTGCGGGGTCACTCCGCAGGCCCAGAACACCGGGATGTCGTCCGGTTCGAGGTCCACCGGGTCGCCGAAGTCGGGGCGGCCGAGGTCGTCGATGCCCAGCCCCGAAGGGCTGCCGCAGTGTACGGGGCTGCCGTGCACCGCCGGGAGCAGACTGCTCTCCCGGATCGCCGCCGCCAGGTGCTGCGGCGGCACCGGCCGCATGGACACCACCAGCGGTCCGTGCAGCCGCCCCGCCGGACGGCACTGACGGCTCGTCACATACATCGGGACGTTGCGGCCCTGCTCGACGTGGCGGATCGGCACGCCCGCCTCGGTCAGCGCCCACTCGAAAGTGAAGCTGCAGCCGATCAGGAACGACACCAGGTCCTCGCGCCAGTGCGCACGGACGTCCGTCGGCTCGTCCACCAGCGCGCCGTCCTGCCACACCCGGTAGCGCGGCAGATCGGTGCGCAGGTCCGCGCCGTCCGCCAGGATCGTCGTGACGGAGCCGGCGTCGGTGACGTCGAGCACCGGGCAGGGTTTGGGGTTGCGCTGGCAGAACAGCAGCATGTCGTACGCCCAGTCGGCCGGCACCGAGATCAGGTTGACCTGGGTGTGTCCGGGCGCCACCCCCGCGGTGGGTCCGCTCAGTCCTTCCCGGAAGCGGGCCCGGGCGGCTTTCGGACTCCACGCGTGCGCGTGCTCGTCGATGACGGTCACAGGGCGGTCTTCCGTACGGTTCACGCGAGCTCCTTCCCACGGGTCTCCGGCAGCCCCAGCAGCGCCAGCGCCGCGAGGCCGTAGCCGATCGCACCGAACACCAGCGCGCCGCCCACACCCCAGCTGTCGGCCAGGAAGCCCACGGCCGTGGGGAAGACGGCGCCCACGGCGCGCCCGGTGTTGTACGTGAAGCCCTGTCCCGTGCCCCGTACCGCCGTCGGGTACAGCTCGCTCAGGTAGGAGCCGAAGCCGCTGAAGATCGCCGACATGCAGAACCCGAGGGGGAAACCGAGCACCAGGAGCAGGGTGTTGGCGCCGTGCGGGATGTTCGCGTACGCCAGGATGCACACAGCCGACAGCAGGGCGAACAGCCAGATGTTGCGCCTGCGGCCCAGCAGGTCGGTGAGGTAGCCGCCGGTCAGATAGCCCAGGAAGGCGCCGGAGATCAGGAACGTCAGATAGCCGCCGGTGCCGACGACCGACAGGCCCCGGTCGGTCTTGAGATACGTAGGTACCCAGGTGGCGAGCGTGTAGTAGCCGCCCTGGACGCCGGTGGACAGGAGCCCGGCGAAGACGGTGGTGCGGAGCAGACCGGGTTTGAAGATCGCGGTGAACGAGCCCTTCTGTGTGCTCCGTTCGCGAACGGCCGCCGCCTCCGGGGCGTCGTGCACCCGACGGCGCATCCAGATCACCAGCAGTGCGGGCAGCGCGCCGGTCCAGAACATGATGCGCCAGGCCAGATCGGCGCCGGCGAACGAGAAGACCAGGGTGTACACGATCGCGGCCAGCGCCCAGCCCACGGCCCACGAACTCTGGACGGCGCCGAGGGTACGGCCCCGGTGCCTGGCGCTCGCGTACTCCGCGACGAGGATCGCGCCGACCGCCCACTCACCGCCGAAACCGAGGCCCTGCAGAGCGCGGAAGACCAGCAGCGTCTCGTAGTTGGGCGCGAAGCCGCAGGCCACGGTGAAGACCGCATAGGTGATCACGGTGATCATCAGTGCCCTGACCCGGCCGACCCGGTCCGCCACCACGCCCGCGACGGCGCCGCCCACCGCGGAGACCACGAGGGTGACCGTCGTGAACAGACCCGTCTGGCCGGTGTCCAGGCCGAAGTACGCGGCCAGCGCGACCATGCTCAGGGGCAGTGTGAAGTAGTCGTACGAGTCCAGGGCATAGCCGCCGAACGCGCCTGCGAAGGCACGGCGGCCGCGCGGGCCGAGGGCGCTCAGCCAGCCCAACGCGCCGTCATCGGGGGCGTTTTCTTCTGTTCCGGACTGTTTGGTCAGGGCCTGGGGTGGTGGGGTCGTACTCACGGGCACCTCGCAGTGGGAGGACGAAGGGTGCTTCAGAAATGAGCCGTGCCGTGCAGGAGGAGCGGTCGGCGCCCGGGGTGAAAAGCGGCGCCGTGCGTAGCAAGGTAGAGGATCGTTGAACGATCCTTCAATACCCACGTTGTTTCGTTCTTGTATCTGCGATTGAATTCCGGGCATGGCAGAGCAGCTGACAGGACTGGCCGACGACCGGGCTCTCCTGGGGCGCACCAGCACCGCCGAGCGCGTCTCGGACATCCTCAGGGGCCGCATCGCCGAGGGGTTCTTCCCACCCGGCACCCGGCTGTCGGAGGACAGCATCGGGGGCGCGCTCGGAGTCTCGCGCAACACACTGCGCGAGGCGTTCCGGCTGCTCACCCACGAACGTCTGCTCGTGCACGAGCTGAACCGGGGCGTCTTCGTCCGAGTCCTGACCGTCGAGGACGTCGAGGACATCTACCGCACCCGGCGCCTCGTCGAGTGCGCCGTCGTCCGCGGGCTCGGCGAGCCGCCGTACGGCCTGGAAGCGCTCGCCGAGGTCGTCGCGGAGGGGCAGCGGGCGGCGCGCGAGGGTGACTGGAAAGGCGTGGGTACCGCCAACATCCACTTCCACCGGGAGCTGGTGGCCCTCGCCGGCAGCGCCCGCACCGACGAGCTGATGCGCAGCGTCTTCGCCGAACTGCGCCTGGCCTTCCACATCGTGGACGACCCCAAAGCCCTGCACGACCCGTACCTGGCCCGCAACCGGCAGATTCTGCACGCCCTGCAGGCGGGGGACCGGCCGGCGGCCGAGAAGCTGCTGGAGGTCTACCTCGACGACTCGCTCGAGCGGGTCGTCGAGGTGTACCGGCGGCGGGTCGGGGAGGACGGTTAGCGGGACGCAGGAGTGCCGGGCCCACGGGTGTGGCGACCGTGACGCCTGGTCGCATCTGAGTCGTTTGGGTCGATGTCAGACCGAGGACCTAGTCTGTGCACCGTGACTTCGCCTGCTTCGACGGACAGCGTTCCGCCCCAGCTCAGCGCGGGGCCGCGCCCCGCACCGGGCCCGGCCGCCGACGAGGGGCTGGCGCGGCGCCTGCGCGCGCTCGCCTGCACCGCGCCGCTGCACGACCTCGACGCACGCAAGGCCAACCTCGCCGGCGAGTACTCGGTGTACGGCATGGCGGAGGTGGCGCTGGCCGCCATCGACCTGGTCACCCTGAACATGGACTTCGACACGGGCGCCGACCACGACCAGATAGTCGCCCGGCTCATCCCGCGCATCGCCGCCCAGGCCCCGCAGCGGCCCGTCGCCGAGCACGAGCGCGTGGCCCGCTGGGTCCTGGAGAACCTGATCAACGTCGGCAGCGTCGACCGCGGCTTCCGCGCCGTCTACGGCACGTTCACGAGCGACGGCAGCTATGTCCGCCGTGACTACGACTTCAAACTGATCGAGGAGGTGCCGGGCCCCGGCGGCACCGTCTACCTCCGTACCACGGACGAGGCGGTCAACGTCCTGGTCGGCGCCCTGGACACGGACGTCACCAGCGCGCAGATCGCCGCCGAGGTCAAGCTGGAGGTCCTGATCAACCGGGGCCGCCTCGCCGACGCCCAGCTCGCCGCCGAACAGGCCCGCTACCGGACGGTGCAGTACTCGGAAACCCTGCGCAGAGCCCTGGACGCGACCCGGCGCAACGTCCGGGCGGTGGACTGGCTCAACTCCGTGCCCGACATGATCGCCGAGGCACTGGACCACGTCGCCGACCGCTACCGGCACGAGAACGCGATCCTCACCAACATCCGCAAGGCCCGCGACGAGACCGAGGACCCCGAGCACAAGCGGCGCGCGGCCGAGCTCGTCGACATCGTCAAGGACTGCATCCGCAGGCACACCCAGCTGCAGTCCCGCCTCCTGGAGGCCGGGCCCCTGTTCCGCGCCGAGCAGGACCGGCAGGCGTTCGCGACCCCCATGACGTCGTCCGGGATCGACCTGTACGGGCACCTCGTCGCCCCCGTGCTGCCCTTGCCGCTGGAACAGGCGGTCCGGGTCACGGACGCCTTCTTCGCCCGCGGTACCGGACTGCGCACGCCGGTGTCCGTGCGGGTGGGTGACCTCGTCGACATACTGCTGACGCCGCCGGTGGAGCGGGAGCACCTGGGCGCGGAGATGCCCGAGCCGGATCTGATCGCGACGCCGGACGACAGCCGGTTCAGCGAGGAGCAGCTGGCCGCGGCGACGGAGCTGCTGGACCTGCCCGCCGACGCGCCGCGCCGGTTGTCGGGGTTGCTGGCCGAGGCCCGGAGACGGGATCCCGAACTGCCCTATCTGGTGGCCCTGTTGGCGGTGCACGCGGCCAGCCCGGCGGTCGGCACGGCATACCGCCAGGGCGAGGAGAAGCTGCTGTTCGCCGTGGACGACGGGACGGAGTTGGACGATCCGGAGTTCGGCGGCGCCGATCTCATCGTCGGCACGGCCCTGCTGGACGCGGCGGGCATGGCGGCGGACCGGACGGAAGCAGCATGAGCGAGCAGGAACGCGACAAGGAGCCCGAGCAGTGAGTGAGCACGTCGAGTGGAGTGAAACGGAGGCCCCGGCCCCGCCCGTGACCGCCGCCGTCACGCCCGCCGACGCCGCCGACGCGGCGCGGCTCGTCGCGTTCGGGCTGCAGCCCAAGCTGCAGCCCGCGCGGGACCAGGAGTACGCCGAGCTGCTGCGCCGCTACCGCGAGGACCCCCCGTTCGCGCGGCTCGCGGACGCCGTGGCCGCCGGCCTCGGGCTGGTGGTGCTGGAGGTGTCCCCACGCGCGGGGATGGCCGTGACGGCCGCCGAGGACTCCGTGTTCGCCGTCCGCATGGGTGACTACGCGCGTCGTACGTCCGCCGACGGCGGCGACCGCTTCCTGCACGGACTGGCCCATCTCGCCCTCGCCGCCATGGCGTTCCCGCGCCCCGAGGACCTCGCCGACGACGGATACATCGGGCGCGTGACGGTCAACGGCGTCGACGCGTTCGTACGGCAGGCCTGCCGCCGTCTGGAGGAGCGCGCCGAGGAACTCGGCGACAACACCGACCCGGCCACCGACGCACCCGGCCTCGAGGCCGCGTGGCGGATCTGGGCGAGACGCAGCGCGGCCGGTGCCACCAAGGACGCGCGCAGGCTCGCCGGTTCGACCACCGGCATCGTCGGCAAGGCGGCCGCGTTCCTCACCGACTCCGGATTCCTGCAGCGCACCGGCGACGACAACGGCGGCACGTACCGCACGACTTCCCGCTACCAGCTCCAGGTGCGCGACATGGCGGGCAGCGCCGCGATGGCCGAGCTGCTGGAGCTGGGCGTGGTCCCGGTGACCGACGGCACCCCGACGCTGCTGCCGCCCGAGAACACCGACGACCTGGAGCTGGCGGCCGACGCCGGGCTGCCGTTCCACGCGCCGTCGCACTCCTGAACCTCCCCGACCTGCCGAAGACTTACGAGAGTCCGCCATGTACGAGCTGTCCCGGGTCCGCCTCTACTCCATCGGTCCAGCCGGTGCGCGCTACGCCGACACCGTGCTCGACCTGCGGGGCGTGGGCGAGCCCGTGCCCGACCCCGCGCCGACCCAGGCGGAGTTCTTCGAGGAGGAGCCCGTCGGCCCGCCGCGCCGCCCCGCGCCCGCCGGCGTGCTCTTCCTGGAGAACGGCGGCGGCAAGTCGGTGCTGCTGAAGCTGATCTTCTCGGTGATGCTGCCGGGGCACCGCAACACCCTCGGCGGCGCCAGCTCCGGCGTGCTGCGCAAGTTCCTCCTCGCCGACGACTGCGGGCACGTCGCCCTGGAGTGGCAGCACACGCTGACCGGCGAATGCGTCGTCGTCGGCAAGGTCAGTGAGTGGCGCGGACGGCAAGTGTCCAACGACCCGCGGAAGTTCGCCGAGGCCTGGTACTCCTTCCGGCCCGGCCCCGGACTGTCCCTGGACAACCTGCCCGTCGCCGAGGCCACCGCCGTACGGCCGGCCGTCGAGGGGCAGTCGGGCGCGCAGGGCCGCCGGCGCACCATGAAGGGCTTCCGGGACGCCCTCACCGAGGCGGGCAAGGCGTATCCGCACCTGGAGGTGCACTGGGAGGAGATCCACGACCGGTGGATCGAGCATCTCGGCGACCTCGGTCTCGACCCCGAACTCTTCCGCTACCAGCGGGAGATGAACGCCGACGAGGGCGAGGCGGCCGGCCTCTTCGCGGTCAAGAAGGACTCCGACTTCACCGACCTGCTGCTGCGCGCCGTGACCGACACCCGGGACACCGACGGGCTCGCCGACCTGGTCAGCGGCTTCGGCAACAAGCTCGGCCGCCGGGCCGAGCTGATCGCCGAACGGGATTTCACCGCCGGGTCGGTGGATCTGCTCGGACGGATCGTCGAGGCCGCCGAGGCCCGGGCACGCGCGCGTGACATCCACACCGGCGCCGAGCGCCGTACTCGCACGCTGGCGCGTCGGCTGTCGGCGCGGGGCGTGCAGGAGCGGGTGCGGGCCGTCGACCTCGCCCAGCGGGTCACCGCCGCCGCGTACGCGGTCACGCACTCCGAGGCGGCCCGCGAGCGCAGCGCACTGATCGCCGCCGAACTCGCCTACCGGAACGCCTCCTTGGCGCTCGCCGCCGCCGAGAAGTCCGCCGCCGGGCAGAAACGCGAACTCGCCGACGCGCGCACCCTGCACTCCGCGTGGCAGGCCGCCGAGGCGGTGCTGCGCCACCGCGCCGCCGCCGACCGCGTCGCGCGCGTGGCCGCCGCCATCCAGGAGGCCGAACGGGACGCGGCGCCCGCGCTCGCCGCCCGGGCCAAGGCCGCCGTGGATCTCGTACGGGCCCTGCACGCGGCCGCGGAGAGCGCCGAGAGCCGCGCCGACGAGGAGGAGGAGCGGTCCGCCGCGCTGCAGGAGGTCGGCGAAGCCGCCTACCGGGACTCGACCGCCGCCGCCACCGAGGCGCAGCGGGCCCGCAGCGAGATCGGACATCTGCGCCAGCGCCTCACCGAGGTCGAGCAGGAGACCGCCGAGGCGGTCCGCGCGGGATGGCTCGACGACAGCGCACCCGACGCCGACCCGGCCCGCGCCGCTCTCGCGGCCAGCGACGCCGAGAAAACGGCGGTCGCTGCCTGGGACACCGCACGTGAGGCCTCGCACAAGGCGACGGAGCACGCGCGCGAGGCGGCCTCCGCCGAGTCCCGCGCCGAGCTGACCGCAGCCCGCGCGGCGGACGCGGCGGCGGCGACGCAGCGGTCGTACGAGGCCGAGCGCCGCATCGCACAGGCACTGGCGGCCGAGGAGCGACTGGCGGAGCTGCTGAACCTGTCAGGCAAGGACGCCCGGCCATCGGTCCCGGACGCACGCCCGTCGGTCCCGCACCCCCGCCACGAAACGGACAGCGACGAAGCCGCCCTCACCCCCGAGGAACTCGACCGCTTCGCCGACGAACTGCGCGAACTGCTCGACGACTCCGTGTCCTTTGCCGAGCGGCAGCTCTTCGAGCTGCGGACCGCCGCGGCCGACGACGCTCGGATCCTCGGCGCGCTCGGTGACGGCGGGCTGCTGCCGCCCGGACCGGATGTGCTGGCCACCGTGGAGTTCCTGGGTGAGCACGGCATCCCGGCCCTGCCCGGCTGGCGCTATCTCGCCCAGGCCGTGGACCCCGCCGACCACGCGCGCGTGCTGGCGGCGCGGCCGGAGCTGGTCGACGGCGTGATCATCACCGATCCCGACACACACGCCCGTGCCCGCGAGGCCCTCAGCGAGGCGGCGCTGCTGCCGCGGTCCGCCGTGGCCGTCGGTACGGCCGCCGCCCTGCTCGCCCCCACCCCGGCCGCCGACTCGGGTGACGGCAACGTATTCCTCGTACCGCCGAACCCCGCCATGCACGACGAGCATGCCGCGGACGAGGAGCGCCAGGCGCTGCGCGCGCGGGCGACCGAGCGGGACGAGGACATCAGGACGCTCGCCGCACGCCTCGGCAAGGACCGCGAGCTGGCGGCGCGGCTCGCCTCCTGGCGCACCGGCTGCCCGGCGGGCAGGCTCGTCGAGCTGGCCCGGGCCGCGCACGACGCGCGGGTGTTCGCCGAGGAGGCCGAGGCCGAGCTGACCGAGGCGCGTTCGGCGCGCGCAGAGGCCGACGAGGTCGCCGCCGAGGCCGCACAGCTGCGGGACGAGCGGCAGGAGGCGGCGCAGAAGGCCCGGCGCGCGGCCGATGCCCTCGCCGGTCTCGCTTTCCGGCTGCGCGAGCGGGCCGGCTGGCAGGTCAAACTGCGCGAACTGGCCGACGACGGTGTAGAGGCGGAGGCCCGCGCCCAGGCCTGCCTGGAGCGCGCCCGCGCCGCCGACGAGGACCGCCGCGGCGCTCAGCGCGCCGCCGACGACGCCCGCCGCACCGCACGGGCACTGCGCGCCGAACGCGCGGAGATCGCAGGCGCCCCCGACGACGTGCCCGAGGACGACGCCGCGGCCCCGAAGTCTTCGCTGCCTGCACTCCGTGAGGCCTACCGCACTGCCTCCCAGGTCTACGAGAAGGTCGGCGTCGGCGCCGATCTGCGCGCCGAACAGGCCCGCGCTGAGAGCGACGAGAGCGCGGCCCGCGCCGAGCTGGACCGCCTCAGCAACAAGGTGCGCACCCGCGCGGAGCAGCTGCTGCAGTCGCCGGACGGTTCCGACGGGCCGTCCCGGCAGGCGGCCGCAGCCCGGGCCGAAGAGCTGGTGCAGCTCCTGGAGACCCGGATGTCCACCGCGAGCGAGCAGCTCGGTCGGCTGCGCGGCGAGGCCGAGCGGCACGCGCCCGGGGACGGCGATGCGCACACCGAGCTGCCCGAGGAACTGGAGCCGCGTGACGCCGAGCACGCACAGGCACTGCTGCGCACCGCCACCGCCGAACTCGCCTCCCGCACGGAGGCGTTGAACCAGGCCCGCGAGGCCCACGCCGAGCTCCTGGACGCCCACCGCGCCGCCGAGGACGCGGCCGGCGGGTTCGACGAGATCGCCGCGATGCTCCGCGACCTGCTGCGCGAGCATGCCCTGGACGAGGAGCAGGAAGAGCCGGAGCCGTACCCCGGCAGCCTGGAGGAGGCCCGGCAGTCCGCCGCGGAGGCCCGCCGCTCCCTGCGCGGCTGCGCCGCCGACCTGTCGGCCGCCGAGGCCGCCGTACGCGAGGCGAGCGACGTGCTCGTGCGGCACGCCAACTCGACCCGCTACGAGCAGGTCCGCACCCCGGCGCGGCAGCAGATCCGTGAGCTGCCCGCCTCCGCGCTGCCCGAGCACGCCCAGAAGTGGGCGGACGCGTTCGCGCCCCGACTGCGCGTCCTCACCGACGAGTTGGCGCAGCTGGAGCGGAACCGGGACTCGATCGTGGACCGGCTGCGTGGGCTCGTGGAGTCGGCGCTGGCGACACTGCGGTCCGCCCAGCGGCTGTCGCGGCTGCCGGAGGGGCTGGGGGAGTGGTCCGGGCAGGAGTTCCTGCGCATCCGCTTCGAGGAGCCCGACCAGGCCACGCTCACCGAGCGGCTCGGCGAGGTCATCGACGAGGCCACCCGGGCGGCCGTGAAGAAGAACTCCGACCTGCGACGCGACGGCATGTCCCTGCTGCTGCGCGGCGTGGGCGCGGCACTCCAGCCCAAGGGCGTCGCCGTCGAGATCCTCAAGCCGGACGCCGTGCTGCGTGCCGAGCGAGTGCCCGTCGGACAGATGGGCGACGTGTTCTCCGGTGGCCAGCTGCTCACCGCGGCCATCGCCCTGTACTGCACGATGGCCGCGCTGCGCTCGAACGACCGGGGCCGCGACAAGCACCGCCACGCGGGCACGTTGTTCCTGGACAACCCCATCGGCCGTGCCAACGCGACCTATCTGCTGGAGCTGCAGCGGGCCGTGTCGGATGCGCTGGGTGTCCAACTCCTCTACACCACCGGCCTGTTCGACACGACGGCGCTCGCGGAGTTCCCGCTGGTGATCCGGCTGCGCAACGATGCCGACCTGCGCGCCGGCCTGAAGTACATCAGCGTGGAGGAACACCTCCGCCCCGGACTGCCGCAGCAGCCTCAGGCGGAGGAGGCGGTGCACAGCGAGATCACCGCGACCCGGATGTTCAAACGCCCCGCACCTGCAAACCGCTGAGGGCGGGCGACCGCGTCGGCCCTCAGCTCGCTCAGGGATGCGACAACTGCCCTGTGCCACCCCGCCGCTGTATTCGCCGCTGAGACCGCTCCGCAGCCCGTGCCTGCCGACGTGCCCTTCGCCGCTCGCGCCGCAGGGCGCGGGCGGTGCTGCTCGGGACCGACACCACGCCATTGCGCTGGTTCCACACCTGGCGGGTCACCCAGACGTCGAGCGCAGCCCACGTCGCCGCCACGGTGCTGGCCACGCTGCTGAGGACCATGGGGAAGGCCAGCCATGATCCGGCCAGCGTGCACAGGAACGCGACCATCGCCTGGATCAGCGTCACGGCGATGATCAGCACCGCCCGCACCGCGGCCGTACGCACCGGATCGGGCATACGGCGCCGCCGCGCGGGCTCCTCGACCCACAAAGGCCGGTACTGCGGCTGCTCTTCAGCCGCGGCGCGCCCAACGGGGCCGGCCCCGCCGTCGCGTGCCGGAATGTCGTGATCCGGTGCCTCGGGGCTCCGCTGCGCCTTCAGGTGCGCCGCATCGCCCGCCGTGGGCGCCTCGTACCGCTCCGCTGTGCCCATCAACGTGTCACTCCCCACCGCCAGCAGACCCCCGTCCGTGTCCGAACAACACGGCTCCCCAGTGGCTGCCCGGCTTGCGCTGTTTTACGCCGCCCGGTTGCGGGATGCGGCTCGTGTGGCTGATTCCGCCCCCATTTCCCGAAGAGAAGGACGAACGACGCGCTGCGAAGATTCCCAGAAAACGAAAAATTCTGGCCAACTGACCGCCCATACCGACCGGATCCGTATGGGTGGTCTCCGCGCGAACGCGGGCGGCAATCTCCCGCAATGCCCGGACAACTCCCCATCTCGCCGAGCCAGTGCGGAAGTTCAGCCTCCGGACGGGTCTTCGAGTTAACCGTGCGTCGGTAGTAGGCTCGCGCCGTTTGTTGACGCACATGTGTACCCCCGGCCGGAGGGGGTCGAGCTGGGGGAGGCCATGCGCTTTCGCGGGAAGTCGATCCGCCGGAAGATCGTGGCGCTGCTTCTCGTGCCGCTGGTGTCCCTCACCGCGATCTGGGGATTCGCCACGGTGCTCACGGGACGGGCGGTCACTCAGCTGTTCCAGGTGTCCACGGCCGTCAAGGACATGGGCTATCCCATCGAGGACACCGTCCGCGTCCTCCAGCAGGAACGCCGACAGACCCTCGTCTATCTCGCCGACCCGCGGGCTTCCGACGCGCTCGCCGCGCTCCGCACCACCCGCCGCGCCTCCGACGAGGCCATCGCCAAGGTCCGCAAGAATGCAAACGACCCCGACGTCCGCGACGGATTGAACGCGGGCGACGACGAACGCCTCACCGCCGTCCTGGACGCCTTCAACGGCGTCGACTCCCTGCGCACCAGCGTCGAGCAGGGCACGATGACCCGCGCCGAGGCCCTCCACCTCTACAACCGCCTTGTGGATCCCTGCTACGCCTTCCTGGCCGCCGTCGACGCGGTCGACAACGTGGAGATCGACCGCGAGGCCCGCGCCCTCGTCAACATCACCCGCGCCCGCGAACTCCTCTCCCGGGAGGACGCCCTGCTCGGCTCCTCCCTGGTCGTCGGCACGCTCACCCGCGAGGAGGTCCGCGAGGTCTCCGACCTGGTCGCGCAGCGCACCCAGTTGTACGACATCAGCCTGCCGGTGCTGCCGTCGGCCGAGCGTGCACGCTACGACCGGTTCTGGAAGAACGCCGCCACTGCCCCGCTGCGCTCGGCCGAGCAGTCCGTCATCGACGCCGGCGCCGGTACGCCCCGTTCGGTCGGCGCCAAGAGCTGGGACGCCGACGCGGACAGCGTCCTGACCGCACTGGCCAGCCTCGACGACCAGGCCGGCGACCGCCTGCAGGACCGGGTGCAACCGGTCGCGATGAACGTCATCGTCAAGGCGGCAGTCGCCGGAGTCCTGGGCCTGGTTGCCGTTGTCCTCTCGCTCGTTGTCTCGGCGCGCATCGGCCGCACTCTCATCCGCGACCTGCGTCAACTGCGTCTGGAGGCCCACGAGGCGTCCGGTGTGCGGCTGCCGAGCGTCATGCGGCGCCTGTCCGCGGGCGAACAGGTCGACGTGGAGACCGAGGTTCCCCGCCTGGAGTACGACAAGAACGAGATCGGAGAGGTCGGCCAGGCCCTCAACACCCTGCAGCGTGCCGCTGTTGAGGCAGCCGTCAAACAGGCCGAACTGCGGGCCGGGGTCTCCGAAGTCTTCGTCAACCTCGCCCGCCGCAGCCAGGTCCTGCTGCACAAGCAGCTCACCCTGCTCGACACGATGGAACGCCGGACCGAGGACACGGACGAACTCGCCGACCTGTTCCGCCTCGACCATCTGACCACCCGTATGCGGCGGCACGCCGAGGGTCTCGTGATCCTCTCCGGCGCCGCCCCCTCCCGGCAGTGGCGCAAGCCCGTCCAGCTCATGGACGTCGTCCGGGCCGCCGTTGCCGAAGTCGAGGACTACGAACGCATCGAGGTCCGCCGCCTGCCGCGGATCGCCGTCACCGGCCCGGCCGTCGCCGACCTGACCCATCTCGTGGCGGAACTCCTGGAGAACGCCACGGTGTTCTCTCCGCCGCACACGGCCGTCCAGGTCCTGGGCGAGCGCGTCGCCAACGGCTTCACCCTGGAGATCCACGACCGCGGCCTCGGCATGGCGGCCGACGCCCTTCTGGACGCCAACCTCCGGCTCGCCGAGACACCGGAGTTCGAGCTGTCCGACACCGACCGCCTCGGACTGTTCGTGGTCAGCCGGCTCGCCCAGCGGCAGAACGTCCGAGTCTCCCTGCAGCCGTCCCCGTACGGCGGCACCACCGCGGTGCTGTTCGTCCCCGACGCGCTGCTGACGGACGACGTGCCGGACACCAACGGCATCGGTTTCCGTCTCGACCGGCCTCACCACTCGAAGGAGGCCGAACTGGAGGAGCGGCCGGGCAACGCACTCTCCCGGACGCCGGCGCAGCTTCCCGGTCTGCCCGCCGGGCTCCTGGACGGCCCGGTCGAGCTGGAGGCACCGGTCGACCTCGACGCCATCGAGGACTTCCCCGGGGCGCTCGACGACGCGGACAGCGAACGCGGCGGGCTCTTCCGCCCGCGCCGCTCCATCGCGCTCGCACAGGACGAGACCACTGGCGGCAGCGGCGGATCGCTCCATGGCGAGCCCGAGCTCCGTGAACCGGCCCGCGATGACGCCGACGACGACATGGGCGCGCCCGTGCCGCTGCCCCGCCGCCGCACGCCCAAGCTGGTCAGCTCGCACGGACGCCCGGTCACCGAGCAGCGGTCGTGGCGCGAGGACCCTGCCGACGAGCCGCCGACGGGTTCGGGGCGCCCCGAACCGGAAGCCCCCGCACCATTGCCGTCCCGCCGCCGGGGCGAACAGCCGCCGACCGGGCGGGGCCCGGGCAGGTCCGACGAGGACTCCGCGCCTCCGCTGCCGACCCGCCGGCGCGGTGCCTCACCGCTGCGCCCGGGCACCGGCGGTGCCGACCGGCCTGCCGAGCGCCCCGCATCCGCGGCACCCGAGCCAGGAGGCCGCGGCGGCAGCCCGCAGCCCCCCACCCTTCCCGTGCGCAGCCGCCCCACCGCGATCGCACCGGGCGGCCAAGACCCCGTCGGACCGCGCCCCGGCACCGCATCGCAGGAGACAGGCCCCGGCGCGGGCCCGCTGCCCCGGCGCGTACGGCAGGCCAACCTGGCTCCCCAGCTCAAGCAGAGCGCCCAGCGGCGCACGGAGGACGGCCCGGAGCTCGTGGAGCGGGACGCCGACGAGGTACGCAGCCGTATGGCGTCGCTCCAGCGCGGCTGGCAGCGCGGCCGTGACGAGAACGCCGCGGGCGACGACGCCCACAGCGGCACAGCACCACAACGAACGACAAAGGGGGACGGTCGATGACCGCACCGAAGGCGAGCGGCCACACCGACACCGGCAAGACCGGGGAGCTCAACTGGCTCCTGGACGACCTGGTGGATCGTGTCGCGAGCATCCGCAAAGCCCTCGTGCTCTCCGGCGACGGCCTGCCGACGGGCGTGTCCAAGGACCTGACCCGGGAGGACAGCGAGCACCTCGCCGCCGTTGCCTCCGGATTCCACAGCCTGGCCAAGGGGGTGGGCCGGCACTTCGAGGCCGGCAACGTCCGGCAGACCGTCGTCGAGCTGGACGACGCCTTTCTCTTCGTGACGGCCGCCGGCGACGGCAGCTGCCTGGCCGTCCTTTCGGACGCCGACTCCGACGTCGGCCAGGTCGCCTATGAGATGACGCTCCTCGTCAAGAGGGTCGGTGTGCATCTGGGGGCCGCTCCGCGCACCGATCTGCCCGCAGGCGGGTAGTGGGATGTCATGAGCGCTGACGGTCAGGGAAGAAGCCACTGGTTCGACGACGAAGCCGGTCCGGTCGTCCGTCCGTACGCGATGACGCGCGGCCGCACCACCAGTGCGGGCCAGCACCGCCTCGACCTGATCGCGGTGGTCGTCACGGAGCCTCATGCGGACGATCCGGACGCCGACGCGACACTGTCCCCGGAACACGTGGACATCGTCGATATGTGCCGTGACGCCCCCCAGTCGGTCGCCGAGCTCGCCGCCGGACTCGATCTGCCGATCGGAGTGGTGCGCGTCCTCGTCGGTGACCTCGTCGCCGGGGAATTCGTCCATGTGACGCGGCCGGTGCCCCCTGCCGAACTGCCCGACGAGAGTATTCTGCGCGACGTGATCAACGGCCTCCGGGCACTGTGAGAGGCGCGGGAGCGGGGTACTGACGTGACAGGCTGGCAGTTCTGGGTCGACCGCGGCGGCACGTTCACCGACATCGTCGCGCGGCGCCCGGACGGCCGCCTGCTGACGCACAAGCTGCTGTCGGAGAACCCGGCGCGATACTCCGACGCGGCGGTCGCGGGCGTACGCGAACTGCTGGACGGCTCCCAGGACCGCATCGAGGCCGTCCGGATGGGGACGACGGTCGCCACCAACGCGCTGCTGGAACGCAAGGGCGAACGCACACTGCTCGTCGTCACCCGGGGCTTCCGTGACGCGCTGCGCATCGCCTACCAGAACCGTCCGCACATCTTCGCCCGCCGCATCGACCTCCCCGAACTGCTCCACGAGCGGGTCGTGGAGGTCGACGAGCGCATCGCCGCGGACGGCACCGTCCTGCGCGCCCCCGACCTGGACACCCTGCTCGGCCCCCTCCAGGAGGCGTACGACGACGGCATCCGCGCCGTGGCCGTCGTCTGCATGCACAGCCATCTGCACCCCGCCCACGAGCAGGCCGTGGGGGAGCTGGCCGCACGTGTCGGATTTCCGCAGATCTCGCTGTCCAGTGAGGTCAGCCCGCTGATGAAGCTCGTGCCGCGCGGGGACACCGCGGTCGTCGACGCCTACCTGTCGCCCGTACTGCGCCGCTACGTCCAGCACGTCGCCGACGAACTCCGCGGCGTACGGCTGATGTTCATGCAGTCCAACGGCGGGCTCGCCGAAGCCGGGCAGTTCCGCGGCAAGGACGCCATCCTCTCCGGACCGGCCGGAGGCATCGTCGGCATGGCCCGGATGTCGCAGCTGGCCGGCTTCGACCGCGTCATCGGTTTCGACATGGGCGGCACCTCCACCGACGTCTCGCACTACGCGGGCGAGTACGAGCGCGTCTTCACCACACAGATCGCCGGCGTGCGGCTGCGCGCGCCGATGCTGGACATTCACACCGTCGCAGCCGGTGGCGGCTCGATCCTCCACTTCGACGGCTCCCGCTACCGCGTAGGGCCGGACTCGGCGGGCGCGGACCCGGGGCCCGCCTGCTACCGCGGCGGCGGCCCGCTCGCCGTCACCGACGCCAATGTCATGCTGGGGCGGATCCAACCCGCCCACTTCCCCAGGGTGTTCGGCCCGGACGGCGACAAGCCCCTGGACGCGGCCCTCGTCCGCGGCCGCTTCACCTCTCTCGCCCGCGAGATCCGCACCAGGACCGGGGACGACCGCACCCCCGAGCAGGTCGCCGAGGGCTACCTGCAGATCGCCGTCGCCAACATCGCCAACGCCGTCAAGCGGATCTCCGTCCAGAAGGGCCACGACGTCACCCGCTACGCCCTCACCACGTTCGGCGGTGCGGGCGGCCAGCACGCGTGCAAGGTCGCAGACTCGCTCGGCATCCGCACCGTGCTCGTACCGCCCATGGCGGGTGTCCTGTCCGCACTCGGCATCGGACTCGCCGACACCACCGCCATGCGCGAACAGTCCGTGGAAGCACCCCTGGAGCCCGCGTCGATGCCCGCCGTCCTCAAGACGGCCGACGACCTGGAGGGAGCGGCCCGCACGGAACTCCTCGCCGAGGACGTCCTCGAGGACCGCGTCCGGGTCACCCGCCGTGCACAGCTGCGCTACGACGGCACGGACACCACCCTCACCGTGGAGCTGACCGAGCTCGACACGATGCGTCACACTTTCGAAGAACGTCATCGCGCCACGTACTCCTTCACGCTCGACCGCCCGATCGTCGTCGAAGCCCTCTCCGTCGAAGCCACCGGCATCACAGAACCCCCCGATCTCTCTGTCCTCGCCCCGTACCAAACCCGGGCAGGCGGCTCGGCCACGCCCGAGACCGTCCGCCTCCACAGCGGCGGCGCCTGGCGCGACGTCCCCCTCCACCGCCGCGAGGACTTGCCTCCCGGCGAAACCGTCACCGGCCCCGCGATCATCACCGAGGCCAGTGCGACGACCGTCGTCGACGACGGCTGGCAGGCCGTGGCACGAGACGACGGGCATCTGGTCATGGAACGCGCGGCGATTACGGAGAGTTCCGACCTCGACACAAAAGCTGATCCGGTTCTCCTCGAGGTCTTCAACAACCTCTTCATGTCGATCGCCGAACAGATGGGCGCCCGGCTGGAGTCCACGGCCCAGTCCGTCAACATCAAGGAGCGACTCGACTTCTCCTGCGCCCTCTTCGACCCGGACGGAAGCCTGGTGGCCAACGCGCCGCACATCCCCGTCCACCTGGGCTCGATGGGCACCAGCGTCAAGGAGGTCATCCGGCGCCGGGGCACCTCGATGCGGCCGGGCGACACATACGCCGTCAACGACCCGTACCACGGTGGCACCCACCTGCCGGACGTCACGGTGATCACCCCGGTCTTCAGCACGCAGGGTGACCGAATCCTCTTCTACGTCGCCTCCCGTGGCCACCACGCCGAGATCGGCGGCATCGCCCCGGGCTCCATGCCCGCGAACAGCCGCACCATCGACGAGGAAGGCATCCTCTTCGACAACTGGCTCCTCGCCGAGAACGGCCGCTTCCGCGAGGAGGAGACCCTCGGCCTGCTCACCGGGGCGCCCTACCCCTCCCGCAACCCAAGGACCAACCTCGCCGACCTGCGCGCCCAGATCGCCGCCAACCAGAAGGGCGTCGACGAAGTCGCCCGTATGATCGAGAACTTCGGCCTCGACGTGGTGCAGGCCTACATGAAGCACGTCCAGGACAACGCCGAGGAGGCCGTGCGACGGGTCGTCGACGCCCTGGACGACGGGGAGTACGCCTACGAGACCGACTCGGGTGCCGTCATCCGCGTACGCGTGCGCGTGGACCGTGAAAACCGCCGCGCGACCGTCGACTTCACCGGTACCTCTCCCCAGCTGGCGAGCAACTTCAACGCCCCCTTCGCCGTGGTCAACGCGGCCGTCCTGTACGTGTTCCGCACCCTTGTCGCCGACGACATCCCGCTCAACGACGGTTGTCTGCGCCCCCTCGACATCGTCGTCCCGCCCGGCTCCATGCTCGCGCCGGAGCCGCCGGCCGCAGTGGTCGCAGGCAACGTCGAGACCTCCCAGGCCATCACAGGCGCCCTCTACGCCGCTCTCGGCGTCCAGGCCGAAGGCTCCGGGACCATGAACAACGTCACCTTCGGCAACGAGCGGCACCAGTACTACGAGACCGTGGCCTCCGGCTCCGGCGCGGGCGAGGGCTTCCCCGGCGCGCCCGTCGTGCAGACCCACATGACCAACTCGCGGCTCACCGACCCCGAGGTCCTGGAGTGGCGGCTGCCCGTGCAACTCGACGAGTTCGCCGTCCGGTACGGCAGTGGCGGCCCCGGCCGCTGGCCCGGCGGGGACGGCGCGGTGCGCCGCATCCGCTTCCACGAGCCCATGACGGTCTCCACGCTGTCCCAGCACCGCAGGGTCCCGCCGTACGGCATGGCGGGCGGCAAGCCCGGTGCTCTGGGCGCCAACCGGGTGGAGCATGCGGATGGCACGGTCACCCCGCTCGCCGGAAGCGACTCGGCCGAGGTCGGCCCCGGCGACGTACTCGTCATCGAAACCCCCGGCGGCGGAGGCTACGGGCCGCCGTCGTCCCACCCCCAGCAAGCAGGAGAAGAGATCGATGATCTTCGGGCGTTCTGAGCGCGGGAAGCCTCCGGTCGAGCCCGTCACGCTCAAGATCCTGGTGGCCGGCGGCTTCGGCGTGGGCAAGACCACCCTCGTCGGCGCGGTCAGCGAGATCAGGCCGCTGCGCACCGAGGAACTGCTCACCGAGGTCGGACGGCCCGTCGACGACACGAGCGGCGTGGAGAGCAAGCACACCACCACCGTGGCCATGGACTTCGGCCGCATCACCCTCCGTGAGGACCTGGTGCTGTACCTGTTCGGCACGCCCGGGCAGGAACGGTTCTGGTTCATGTGGGACGAGCTCTCCGAGGGCGCCCTCGGAGCCGTCGTGCTGGCCGACACCCGGCGCCTGGAGGACTGCTTCGCCGCCGTCGACTACTTCGAGCGGCGCTCCATACCCTTCCTCGTCGGCGTCAACTGCTTCGAGGGCTCGGCCCGTTACCCGGCCGACCACGTCCGCCAGGCCCTCGACCTGGACGAGGACGTACCGCTCGTGTTGTGCGACGCCCGCGACCGCGAGTCCGTCAAGGAGGTCCTCATCGGCGTGGTCCAGCACGCCATGGCGTACGCGGCCGACCGCCGCCAGACCATTACCACCTGAACCGAGTGCGCGGCCCGTACCCCCGCCGACCGGGGTACGGGCCGCAGCCAAGGGCTCACGCACGCACGCGTGGGCCTAATTCTCGCCTTCCTCCTCCCAGCCGAAGCTCTTCTCCACGGCCTTGCGCCAGTTGTGGTACTGGCGGTCCCGTACGGAGGCCTCCATGGCGGGCGTCCACTCGACGTCCTTCTGCCAGTGGGACTTCAGCTCGTCGAGGTCGTTCCACACGCCGGTGGCGAGCCCGGCCGCGTACGCGGCGCCGAGACAGGTGGTCTCGGAGACCTTCGGGCGGACCACCGGAACGTCGAGCACGTCCGCCTGGTGCTGCATGAGCAGGTTGTTCTTGGTCATGCCGCCGTCCACCTTCAGGGTGGTGATGTGCACCCCGGAGTCCTGGTACATGGCGTCCACGACCTCGCGCGTCTGCCAGCTCGTCGCTTCGAGCACGGCCCGGGCCAGGTGGGCCTTGGTGACGTAGCGAGTCAGGCCGGTGATGACACCGCGCGCGTCGGAGCGCCAGTACGGCGCGAACAGGCCCGAGAAGGCCGGCACGATGTACGCTCCGCCGTTGTCCTCGACACTCGCCGCCAGGGGCTCGATCTCGTCGGCGGTACGGATGATGCCCAGCTGGTCGCGGAACCATTGCACAAGGGCACCCGTTATGGCTATGGACCCCTCCAGGCAGTAGACCGGCGCCTCGCTGCCGATCTTGTAGCCCATGGTCGTCAGCAGCCCGCTCTTCGACGCCACCGGCCGGTTTCCGGTGTTCAGCAGCAGGAAGCTGCCCGTGCCGTAGGTGTTCTTCGCCGTGCCCACGTCATAGCAGGCCTGCCCGAACACGGCCGCCTGCTGGTCGCCGAGGGCCGAGGCGACCGGCACCCCGGCCAGCTGGCCCACGGCGGTGCCGTACACCTCGGCCGAAGACCTGATCTCGGGGAGGACGGCTTCGGGGATGTTCATCGCGGAGAGGATGGACGGGTCCCACTGGAGGGTTTCCAGGTTCATCAGCATGGTGCGCCCGGCGTTGGTGACGTCCGTGACGTGCTGTCCGCCGTCGGTGCCGCCCGTCAGGTTCCAGATGAGCCAGGAGTCGATGGTGCCGAAGGCGATCTCGCCGTTCTCGGCGCGGGTCCTGAGCCCGGGCACGTTGTCCAGCAGCCAGGCGGCCTTGGGACCGGAGAAGTAGGTGGCCAGCGGCAGTCCGGTCTGCTCGCGGAAACGGTCCTGCCCGTCCGAGCCGCCGAGCTGGTTGGTCAGCGCCGCGGTGCGGGTGTCCTGCCACACGATGGCGTTGTGCACGGGCTTGCCCGTCGCGCGGTCCCACAGGACCGTGGTCTCGCGCTGGTTGGTGATGCCGAGCGCGCTGAGCTGGTCGGCGCGCAGCCCGGCTTTGGCGATCGCTCCGGCGACCACCGCCTGCACCTTGGACCAGATCTCCGTGGCGTCGTGCTCCACCCAGCCCGGCTTGGGGAAGATCTGGCGGTGTTCGCGCTGGTCGACAGCGACGATCGCACCGTCCTGGTTGAACACGATGCAGCGGCTGGAGGTGGTGCCCTGGTCGATAGCGGCGACGAACTTGTCCGTCATGACGTCCCCTTCGTCGTTCCTTCAGAAGGCTGCTTTGAATCAGAGGGCTGCTGTGCCGATGAGCCCGGAAAGCACCCCGCCGATCAGCGGTCCGACTACCGGGTTCCACGTGCCGCGGCCTTCGCCGTGGGTGTCTGTGCTGCTCATGGCGGCTCCTAGGCCCTGTCCCGGGGTGATCGACCCCGGTTCCTCGGTGCAGGGTGCGTTTCCCGTGGCGACTTCAGCCGAAGCAGGGAAGCTCCCGCGCCCCGTCCGGCATCCGTGACGAGCGTGCCGTCGCAGCCGGATCGCCCGTGGGGGAACGGGCCTGTTCTTCAGGCGGGGCCCGCGCGGCGCGTGCCTGGATACACCGTGTATGTACGGCGATGTCGACTGACACCGGAAGTGTTCACCGGCGCCAACAGAGCGTCAAGGTCGCCGACGGCAACGGTGACAGCCGCCGTTGTGGCCGAGCGAAGGGGTGACGGTCGGTCGGTTACGACGATCAGCCTAGGCCGGGTTCCGCCACCGCGCACCCGGCCTGGGCGGACGCCGTCCCCGAGCCACGCCGGATCTCGTGGCCCGGCAGATCCGCCCGGCCCAGCACCCAACTCGCTCCGTGCAGTGATTTCGCAGCCTTCTTCAGCGGCGCCAGACACGCGGCGGCCTGCCGGTGGTCCGTCACACTGCCCGGCGGGCATACGACTGTGGCCAGGGACAACGTGACCGGACGCCCGCCGGCCGACCAGGGCGCGTCCAGCACCGAGGCGGCCAGCGGATCCAGCCACTCCGGTTCGGCGAGCACCAGGAAGTCGTCCCCACCGATGTGGCCGACGCGAGTGTTCCCGGACGCCGCATGTTGCAGCGCCCGCCCCACCGAGCGGATCAGCTCGTCCCCTGCCGCGAACCCGGCCCCGTCGTTGACCTGCTTGAAGTGGTCCACGTCCAGCCAGCTCAGCGCGAACGGCCGGCCCTCAGCGATGCGGCGGTCCACCTCGCCGGTGATCGCGTCCGAGCCGGGCAGCCGGGTGAGCGGATTGAGCCCGGCCGCCTCCTCGACCCGGGTCTCGGCCAGTGCCCGCACGAGGTCCGCGAGCCGTACGACACCCACGCACCGCCCGGACCGGTCCACCACCGCCACATCGTCCGAGGTGCGGCCACGGTCGCCGACGGCCACCACGTCCAGGACCTCCCAGGCGGTGGCGTCGACGCCCACCGTCCGCGGGGCATCCCCGAGCTTGGCGGCGGGCCGGTCGGCGTACAGCGCATGTCCGTAGCGCCCCGACATCGACAGCAGGAAGCGTGAGCGGTGCACGGACCGGACGGGCAGCCCGTGCGCGTCCACGAGCAGCACGCCCGAGACCTCGGGAGACCCGGTCAGCAGTGCCCGTACCTGACCGGCCGAGGCGGTGGCGGGCAGCAGCGCGGCGGGCCGTACGAATTCCAGCACCGAAGGTCCCGACCTCGGGACTGCCACGGCGCCGGGGGAGCGGGGCGGAACGTATACGTCCGCCGCGGGCAGCCGGGCCGGCGGCGCGAACAGCTGGCCCTGGGCCAGCTGGGCACCGGCCGAGACCGCTGCCGCGCACTGCAGTTCCGTCTCGACTCCCTCGACGGACAGGAGCGCTCCCAACTGCTCGCACAGCGTCCGCATCGCCTTGACGGCCGCCGGCCGCGCCAGCAGCGACGCATCAAGTTTCACCAGGTCGGGCCCCATGTCGGTGAGCAGCCGCAGGGGTACGTCCCCGTCCCCGATGCCGTCGGCACTGATCCGGAAGCCCTGCGCCCGCAGCGCGCTCACCGCCTCCAGCAGGGCCTGCTGCGGGACATGCGTGTACGGCGGCCCGATGTCGATCGTCACCTCCCACGGCAGCCGTCCCGCCTCCCGCACGGCGGTGTGCAGCGGGGTGAGGCCGCCGAGGTCGGCCAGGGTGCCCGCGAACACGTTGACGTGCAGGGGCAGCAGCGTCTCCTTGCGAGCGGCCGCCCGGACCGCCAACACCGCCAGCCGGCCGTCGAGTTCGGGGTCTCGACGGGCCTCTGCCAGGATGTCGCCGGTCTCCGGGCGGGCGAGTATCTCCAGCCCTGCGACCCCTCCGGTGGTCAGGTTGACCACGGGCTGGAAGGCGAAGCGGAGAGTATCCGTCCAGGAGTGCACGGGAGCATGATGGCTCTGCCGGCGCACGCCCAGGCCCAGTTCATGAGACGTTCACGCAGCATTCCTGGCCGATCACGCAGAGTGCGAGAAAGGGCTTGCCCCGCGGTCTACCGCAGTGCGACGACGGCGGACCCGTGTCCGAACAGTCCTTGGTTCGCCGTGATGCCCACCCGCGCCCCCGTGACCTGCCGCTCACCGGCCCCCTGCCTCAACTGCCAGGTAAGCTCGCACACTTGGGCTATCGCCTGAGCGGGAACCGCCTCTCCGAAGGAAGCCAGCCCACCGCTCACGTTCACCGGTATTCGCCCGCCCAGGGCCGTCGCTCCCTCCCGCAGCAGCTTTGCGCCCTCTCCCTGCCCGCACAGCCCCAGGTCCTCGTACCACTGCAGCTCCAGGGCGGTGGACAGGTCGTAGACCTCCGCGAGGGAGAGGTCCTCGGGGCCGAGGCCCGCCTCCTCGTAGGCCGCCCGCGCGATCGACGCGCGGAACGTGTCGGCGGCAGGCTCCACCGCCACTGCGGAGTCCGTCGCGATGTCCGGCAGATCCAGGACCGTGTTGGGGTAACGCGGTGTCACCGTGGACACGGCCCGGATCCGCACCGGCCGGCTCACTCCGTGTCGATGCGCGAAGTCCATGCTCGACAGCACCAGAGCCGCGCCCCCGTCCGACGTCGCGCAGATGTCGAGCAGCCGCAGCGGATCGGCGACCACCGCCGAGGCGGCGACCTCCTCGGCGGTGACCCGCTTGCGGTAGCGCGCATTGGGATTGAGCGCCCCCAGGGCCGAGTTCTTCACCTTGACCTGGGCGAAGTCCTCCACGGTGTCGCCGTGCACGGCCATGCGGCGGCGCGCGTACAGCCCGAAGTAGGTCGGATTCGTCGCCCCCAGTACCCGGAAACGCAGCCAGTCCGGATCGTCCGGCCGGTCGCCTCCGGCCGGCCGGAAGAACCCCTTGGGCGCCGCGTCGGCGCCCACGACGAGGACCACGTCCGCGAGACCCGAAAGTATCTGTGCCCGCGCGGTGTTGACGGCCTGCGCCCCGGACGCGCACGCCGCGTACACACTCGTCACTCTGGCCCCCTGCCAGCCCAGGGCCTTCGCGAAGGTCGCGCCGGCCACATAGCCGGGATAGCCACCCCGCACGGTGTCGGCGCCGACGACCGAGCCGATGTCCCGCCACTCCAGCCCGGCGTCGGCCAGCGCCGCACGCGCCGCCGCAGTCCCGTACTCGACGAAGCTGCGTCCCCACTTGCCCCACGGGTGCATGCCCGCGCCGAGCACCGCCACCTCACCTGTCATGCCCTCACCCCCGTCGGCCGCCAGTGCCAGGTCGTCCAGATCGTCTCTGCGTCCTCATGGAGCACCCCCGGGACGACCTCCACCTCCATGCCCACCGTCAGATCGGCGACGGTGACCCCGGGAGCTCCCTGTCCCAGTACCACGATCCGCTCGGACTCCAGCTCCACAGCGATCAACGCGTACGGCTCCCAAGGGAGTTCCGCACTGGTCACATAGGGTGACGGTGGCCGGTACCGGCTGTCGGTGTACGACCAGATGCGCCCGCGCCGCGACAGGGCCACCTCCTCCAGATCTCCGCCGGGGCACCCGGGATTGCGGCAGTGGGCGTCCTCACGCGGGAAGAAGACCGAGGCGCACACCATGCAGCGCGTGCCGAGGAGCCTGAAACCGTTTCCGTCGCCGGTGAACCAACTGTCGACCACGGGTGTGCGTGTACGCGACACAGCCCCTCCCCACTACAGAATCTGACGGTACGTCAGAAGTCTGTCACGGGCGCCCGGGAATGGGCAGGGCTCCGTTCCGGCCGTCCCCCGGCACATCGGGGTGAACTGCATCCGATCGCTTCCCGAGAGGAACACCTACCTGATAAATGCAGGAGACATGACACGTCTCTCCAGTGCAGTACGCGGTCTGATCGCCGCACTCGCCGCCGTGCTGGCCGTGACCGCCGCCTCCGCCCCCACCCGGGCCGCGACGGAGCCAAAGGCGCCGAAGGACTTCGTGGCCCTGAGAACCGTGGACCCGACGATCATCCAGGAGATGCGCTACTTCACCCCGCACAACTTCGTCGGCGAGCGCATCGACGGCTACCAGCAGCCGATCTGCCTCCTCACCCGGCCGGCCGCCGAAGCACTCCACAAGGCCCAGCTGAGGCTGTTGCGCAAGGGCTACACCCTCAAGGTCTACGACTGCTACCGGCCGCAGCGTGCCGTGAACCACTTCGTGCGCTGGGCCGAGGACCTCGGCGACCAGGCGATGAAGAACGAGTTCTACCCGAACGTCGACAAGACTCGCCTGTTCGAGGACGGTTACATCGCGGAGAAATCCGGCCACAGCCGCGGCTCGACCATGGACCTCACCATCGTGAAGCTACCCGCACAACCCACCCGGCCCTACCACCCGGGATTGCCCCTGGTGCCCTGCTACGCCCCCAAGGACGAGCGCTTCCCCGACAACTCCGTCGACATGGGCACCGGGTTCGACTGCTTCGACACCCTCGCCCACACGCTCGACCCGCGTATCCAGGGCGAACAGCGCGCCAACAGGCTGCTCCTCAAGACCACCATGGAGGGGCTCGGATTTGTGAACCTTGCCGAGGAGTGGTGGCACTACACGTACAAGCCCGAGCCCTACCCGGACACCTACTTCGACTTCCCCGTCTCCTGGAAATCGCTCACCAGCGGCCACTGAGCCGCCCCCCGAAAGACGCCCATCAGTTGATCGGATACATTCCGCTTCGTGTCCGAAACTCATGCCTCCACCCCCAACTCCGCTCTCGACTCCCACTGTTCGAGCTGTGGAGCGCCCTACGGAGAGGGCGTCTCCGGCTGGCCCCGCACCTGCCCGGCCTGCCACGCGGTGGCCTACCGCAACCCCCTGCCGGTGGCCATCGCGCTCCAGCCCGTGTACGACACGAAGGGCACCGCCCTGGTCGTCATCACCCGAACCGTCCCTCCCGCGCGCGGAGGCATCGCGTTGCCCGGTGGTTACATCGACGACCGCGAGGACTGGCGGCAGGCCGTCGTCCGCGAGCTCAGGGAAGAGACCGGCATCGACGCAGCCGGGCGTGACGTGCGGCTCGTCGATGCCATGAGCTCACCCGATGGGCACCTGCTGCTGTTCGGGCTCCTCCCGGAGCGCCCGGCCGAAGGCCTCCCGCAGTCCGCGGCCACCGACGAGACGGAGGGCTGGCACCTCCTGCGCAGGCCGGAGGAGCTCGCCTTCCCCCTGCACACGCTCGCCGCACGGGCTTGGTTCGAGGGCCGGTACGTCTGAGTCAGCCCTCCTTCAGACCTCGCACACGCACCGGGTGGGGCGGCTCGCTCGTGCCGCCTTCGCCCTGCCACTCGACGATGAGCCGCCGTCTCGTCCAACGGACGACGTAGCGCTCCAGTTCCGGCTCGTCCCATCCGTCACCCGCGTCCTGCACCACCAGTCCGCCCCCGCTGCGTCCCCGTGCGGGCGCCCAGACCTCCAGCTCCAGCCCGCCGTCGTCCCCGCGCCCGGGGACGACGGCACCCGCCCGCGCGAGCACCGGAATCCGCGACAGGGGGGCGTCGAGGAGCACCTGCGCCGGCCCCTCGTACACCTGCTCCGTCACCGTGTCGTACCAGCGCCCCCGAGGCAGCTGCACCGCCCGTCGGTCCGCGCCCGGGTCGAGTACCGGCGCGACCAGCAGAGAGTCGCCCAGCAGGAACGCGTCCTCGCAGTCGCGCAGCGCACGGTCCTCGGGCGCCGCCCACCACAGCGGCCGGACATAGGGCGCTCCGGTGCGCCGGGCCAGATGCGCGAGCGTCATGAAGTAAGGCAGCAGCCGACGGCGTTCGACCAGTGCCACGCGTGCATGCTCCAGCACTTCGGCGCCGAACTCCCAGGGCTCCCGGCGCCCCGCCCGCAGGCTCGCGTGCGTGCGGAACAGCGGCAGATACGCGCCCAGTTGGAGCCAGCGCAGATACAGCTCCGGCGACGGGCTGCCGTCGAAGCCGCCCACGTCCGGCCCCGAATACGGCACTCCGCACAGCCCCAGCCCCATGACCAGCGACAGTGAGGCGCGCAGCCCGGGCCAGCCCGTGGCCACGTCACCGGACCACGTTCCCCCGTAGCGCTGCAGCCCGGCCCAACCGGAACGCGAGAAGATGAACGGCCGTTCCTCGGGAGTCAGTTCGCGCAGCCCCTCGTAGGCAGCCCTGGCCATGCACAGCGCGTAGACGTTGTGCGCCTCCCGATGGTCTCCGCCCCGTCCTTCCAGCGAGTGCCTGGCCGAACGCGGCAGCGTCGACTCCCCGAAGGCGGCGAAGGAGGTGGGCTCGTTCATGTCGTGCCAGAAACCCGAGAACCCCTGGGCGAGCCGCTCCTCGTACAGACCGCCCCACCACTCACGCACGCGCGCGTGCGTGAAATCCGGGAAGACCGCCTCCCCGGGCCACACGACCCCGCGCACGAGCCGCCCCGAAGCGTCCCGCACGAACGCGTCCACGGCGGCCCCGCTGTCATACACCGCGTTGCCCTCCGCGGCCTTGACCGCAGGGTCGACGATCGACACCAGCCGGATCCCGTCCCGGCGCAGTTCCTCGGCCAGCACCGGCAGCTTCGGAAAGCGCTCGTGGTCGACCGTGAACACCTGGTGCTCGTCGTAGTGGTCGATGTCCAGATGGACGGCGTCGAGCGGCAGCCCGCGCTCCTGGTAGCCCGAGACGATCCGCCGCACCTCCTGCTCACTGCCGAAGCCCCAGCGCGCGTGGTGATGACCCAGCGCCCACGCGGGCGGAAGCGCAGGCGCGCCCGTCAGCGACGCCCAGGTGAGCAGTACGCGCGCGGGGGTGCCCACGACCACCCAGCAGCGCAGCGGACCACCGTCCATCCGCAGCTCGCACGTCCCCGCCCGGTCGTGCCCGGAACCGGCGCCCTCCTCGCCCTCCCGCAGGGTCACCGTGCCGTCCCACGAGGTGTCGTGGAACACCAGATGCGTCGCCGCGTCGGCCACCACCAGCTGCACCGGCATAGTGAGGTACAGCGGATCCTCGCCGGGACCGAACGCGCGCCCCGGGTCCGTATTCCACAGGCGGTACGTTCCTTTGCGCAGCCGCGGGCCCGACGCCCGGCCGCCGAGTCCGAAGAACCGCGCGTCCGCAGCCACCTCCGAGCGCTGCATCCAGCGTGCGGTACCACCCCCGACCGGCTCCCACCACCGGGGCGGCAGATCACGACGCAGGGGCACGCCTCCGGGCGTGAGCACCTCGACCGCGCCGTGCCGCGAGACGACGACCGTCACCCGCTCGGCCACGACCCGCCAGCCGCCGTCCTTGTCCGGCTCCAGGACCGCCCGGGGATCCGGCTCCGGACAGCGACCCGCGAGCGCGTACGACGGCTCGGGAGAGGCCCCGTCCCAGCCCCAGAAGACCGCGCCGTTCACCGCGACGAAGATGCGCAGCTCGGACCGACTGAACCGGACGATGCCACCGCCCGGACCGGGCTCCACCTCCTGCACGGGCCCGGGCACCCGCGCGCGCTCGGCACCCCGCGACGGCAGCGCGGAGGCGTCGGCACGCCTCCTGCGCCACGCCGCCCTCACGGTACGCAACCCCTGGGCCGACTTCACCGAACCGACCACCCTTATCGAACGCACCAGGTCACGACCGTCCATGCTGCTCACCCTGCCATTGACCGCCCCACGCGCGCGTGTCGTTCAACTGCCGTTCACCCGTGCCGGGACCACATCTTCACGACGCCGACTATGTGGGGCGCGCCCTGGTGCAGAAGTCGATCACATGGCATCGTCCGTGTCAGCCGCGTCACGCGCACACCCCAGCTCGTGCGCGACCGACGCATACGACGCGCACAGTCCGGGAGCCGCCCCATGTCGACCGTGAACCCCCAGCCGCTCTGGCAGCCAGATCCGGAACGCATCGCCCAGGCGCAGGTCACGAAGTTCCAGGCCTGGGCGGCCGAGCAGCACGGCGCTCCTGCCGAGGGCGGCTACGCGGCACTGCACCGCTGGTCCGTCGACGAACTGGACACGTTCTGGAAAGCCGTCACCCAGTGGTTCGACGTACGGTTTTCGACACCCTACGCGCGCGTACTCGGCGACCGCTCGATGCCGGGCGCGCAGTGGTTCCCCGGGGCGACTCTCAACTACGCCGAGCACGCCCTGCGCGCGGCCGCCACCCGCGCGGACGAACCGGCCCTCCTGCACGTCGACGAGACACACGAGCCGCGCCCGGTGACCTGGTCCGAGCTGCGCCGCCAGGTCGGCTCCCTGGCCGCCGAGCTGCGCGCCCTCGGCGTAGGCCCCGGAGACCGCGTCAGCGGCTACCTCCCGAACATCCCGCAGGCCGTCGTCGCCCTCCTCGCCACGGCCGCCGTAGGCGGCGTCTGGACCTCCTGCGCCCCCGACTTCGGCGCCCGCAGCGTCCTGGACCGCTTCCAGCAGGTCGAACCGGTCGTCCTGTTCGCCGTCGACGGCTACCGCTACGGCGGCAAGGAGCACGACCGGCGCGACATCGTCGCCGAGCTGCGCCACGAACTGCCCACGCTGCGTGCCGTCGTCCACATCCCCCTTCTCGGGACGGAGCCCCCCGCAGGTGCTCTGGACTGGTCCGCCCTGACCGGCGCGGACGTGGAACCGGTCTTCGAGCAGGTGCCCTTCGACCACCCCCTCTGGGTGCTCTACTCCTCGGGTACGACCGGCCTGCCCAAGGCGATCGTCCAGTCCCAGGGCGGCATCCTGATCGAGCACCTCAAACAGCTCGGCCTGCACTGCGACCTCGGCCCGGAGGACCGTTTCTTCTGGTACACCTCGACCGGCTGGATGATGTGGAACTTCCTCGTCTCCGGCCTCCTCACCGGAACGACGATCGTGCTCTACGACGGCAGCCCCGGCTTCCCGGACACGGGCGCCCAATGGCGCATCGCCGAACGGACCGGAGCCACCCTGTACGGCACCTCGGCGGCGTACGTCATGGCCTGCCGCAAGGCCGGCGTCCACCCGGCCCGCGACTTCGACCTCTCCAAGGTGCAGTGCGTCGCCACGACCGGATCCCCGCTGCCGCCCGACGGCTTCCGCTGGCTGCACGACGAGGTGCGCGACGACCTGTGGATCGCATCCGTCAGCGGCGGCACGGACGTGTGCTCCTGCTTCGCAGGAGCAGTACCGACCCTCCCGGTGTACATCGGAGAGCTCCAGGCGCCCGGCCTCGGCACCGACCTGCAGTCCTGGGACCCGACCGGCAAGCCAGTGATCGACGAGGTCGGCGAGCTCGTGGTCACCAACCCCATGCCGTCGATGCCGATCCACTTCTGGAACGACCCCGACGGCAGCCGCTACCACGACAGCTACTTCGACACCTACCCCGGTGTATGGCGCCACGGCGACTGGATCACGGTCACCTCCCGCGGCTCCGTCGTCATCCACGGCCGCTCCGACTCCACCCTGAACCGCCAGGGCGTGCGCATGGGGTCGGCCGACATCTACGAAGCCGTCGAGCGCATCCCAGAGATCAGGGAATCCCTCGTCATCGGCATCGAACAGCCCGACGGCGGCTACTGGATGCCCCTCTTCGTGCACCTTGTTCCCGGCGCCACCCTTGACGACGCCCTTCTGGCCCGCATCAAGCAGACCATCCGCGAACAGCTCTCACCGCGCCACGTCCCCGACGAGATCATCGAGGCCCCCGGCATTCCGCACACCCTCACCGGAAAGCGCATCGAGGTCCCCGTCAAGCGCCTCCTCCAGGGCACCCCGCTGGAAAAGGCCGTCAATCCGGGCTCCATCGACAACCTGGATCTGCTGCACTTCTACGAGGACCTCGCCCGCAAACGGGCCTGACAGGGGCGGCTCAACCGCCGTAGGTGGCCTCGGACTCGCCGAGCACGGCAGCGAAGTCCGAGGCCAGCCGCGCCGCGTCGGCCGGCTCCAGCTCGGCCACGGAGATCCGCACCCCCGGGGGTGACGACGACCGGAACCGGGCTCCGGCGGCAACCCACCAGCCGTACGAGCGCAGCCCGTTCACCACGGCCGACTCGTCGCGCACGGGCACCCACAGGTTCATCCCGCTGGCCCCACACGCCGGAATGCCACGATCGTCCAACTCTCGCAGGAGTGCGCCGCGGCGCTCTTCGTACGTCTCCTGGGCACGCGCCACCAACGCGCGCGTGGCGGCGTCGGTCAGCAACCCGTGCACGGTCTCCTGGAGGAGATGACTGACCCAGCCGGAGGTCAGCAGCAATCGCCCGTCGTGCCGGGCCAGGGTGGTCGGGTCACACGCAGCTGCCGCCCACCGCAGATCGGTCCCGAGGAACTTGCTCACCGTGCGCACATGCACCCATCGCGGCAACCCGCTTCCGGCCAGCGAGTGCAGCGGTGCGGCGGCGACAGCGGACGCGTGGTCGTTCTCGACGACCAGTAGGTCCGGCTCGCCCTGGAGCACGTCCACGAGCGCGTCCCGGCGGGCCACGGAGAAGAAGCCGCCGTACGGATTCTGCGCCCGAGGACTGCACACCACAGCCCGCACACCCGCCCGCAGCGCCCCGTGCAGGGCCTCGGGCCGCACACCCTCGTCGTCCACGGCCACCGGCACGATGCGCAGCCCCAAAGCCGTGACCAGATCCAGCAGATGGTGATACCCGGGGTCCTCCATCGCCACGGCGTCGCCGGGCCGCAACTCCACGGACAACAGCCGCCCGATCAGATCCAGCGCCCCATGCGCGAAGGTCACATGTTCCACGGGCACCCCGTCGGCCCCCATCCAGCCACGCGCGGCCTCCTCCAGCCGCGCCAGCCTCGGCGTCGAACGGTGCGACCGGGCGCCGGGGGACAGCCGTGACGGCGGTACGAGAGCGGGCAGCAGCGCGGGATCCGGGTGTCCGCCGGACAAGTCCCGCAGACCCTGCGGGACCCTGGGCGGCCGCCGTGACGACACGGCGGGAGCCGGCGCCACCACGGTCCCGCCCCGCCCGCGTGTGACGACGATGCCTCTCCCGCGCAGCTCCTTGTAGGCGGTCGCGACGGTGCCGGGACTGACCCCGAGGTCGTCCGCGAGCCGTCGCACGGGAGGCAGCGCGGCCTCGGGCCGCAACGAGCCCTCCGCCACGGCCCGTTCGACGGACGCCGCAATTCCCTTGGCCGTCGTACCAGAGATCCCATATTGTGTTGCCACGTTGGAAATTATGTACCAGTACATAATTGGAGGCAAGGGGGAGCAGTGCATCCGATGCGCCGCGCAGCCGCATGGTTGAGCCGCATACCAGGAGGGCGCGACGGACGCGGAATGCTCGCCATCGCCCTCGTCGACCGCGTCGGCAGCGGCTTGTGGGCCTCCGTGTCGGCCCTGTACTTCACCTACGTCTCGGGCCTCTCCGTCACCCAGGTCGGCACGCTCGCCGCTGCGGCCGGAGCCATCGGCATCGCCGGAGCGCCCCTCGGGGGCCGCATTGCCGACCGATTCCCGCTCACCCGCGTTCTGCTCGCCGTCCAACTCCTGCGCGCACTGGCCTCCCTGGCGCTCCTGACCACGAACGACTACGCCCTACTCCTCGCCTTTTCCGCGGTCGGCAGCCTCGGAGACCGCGCGGCAAGCGTCCTCACCAGGCTCTATGCCACGCGCGTGGCAGGACCCGACCGCGTCCGATACCAGGCCGTCCACCGCACCATCGCCAACGCGGGCTGGGCCCTGGGCGGCCTCGCCGCCGCGGCGGCCCTGGCCCTCGGCACCACTACCGCCTACCAGTGGCTCCTCGCCGGCGACGCCCTCTCCTTCCTCGCCTCCGCCCTCCTCACCCTGCGCTGCGGCGAGCCCCCGTCCGCCTCCCGCACCGTCACCACCTCGAAGACGCCGGCACCCGGGACGAAACCGGCAGGCACAAACCCCTGGCGCGACCGCACCTACCTCGCCTACGTCGCCACCGAAACCGTTCTCTTCCTCGACGACGCCGTCTTCAAGGTCGGCCTACCCCTGTGGACCGCACACGCGGTCAACGCACCGCACGGCCTTGCGCCCCTGCTACTGGTCCTCAACAACGTCATGGTGGTGGCCCTCCAGGTCCCCCTGGCCCGTTTCGGGACCACCACTGCGGCCGCCCGCGCGCTTCTCCTCCCGCTGTCAGCCGTCGTCACTCTCGGCGGCATCGCCATGGCGCTCTCTGCCACCAGGGAAACCGGCACCGCGACCCTGCTCCTCACGGCCTCGGCCGCCGCCTTCACCCTGGGTGAGATGCTCCACGCCACCATCTGCTGGGAACTCTCCGTCGCCCTCGCCCCCGGCGCCGCGCAGGGCGCCTACCTCGGTGTGCACGGCCTGGCCCAGTCCGCCCAACGCAGCGTCGGGCCACTGGCCGTCACCGCGGCCGTCACCACCGGCGCGGCCGGCTGGCTGGCCTTCGGCGCCGTCGTCGGCCTGACCAGCCTGTTTCAGCACCGCCTGGTCCGCGATCGCCTCGCTCGGACGCCGTTGTCAGTGCCGACGATTACTGTGAGTGAGCATTGATCGACCGTGCACAGGGGGAAAGATGACGCACACCAACGACCAGACCATGCGACGCGACCTGCGCCGCGAAATTGCAGGCACCATCGGCCTGCTGACCGACGAGCACGACTTCCGCGCCATGCGGCGCTACCGCAGCTTCACCTTCGACAACCACACGAGCTACCTCCAACAGGTCGAGGCGCTCCTCAAGATTCGCGCCTCCCAAGGCAGCCACACCACGGTGGCCCTCTTCGACCCGCTGGAGTACGCAGAATTCTGCGCGGACACGGGCCTGGACCCCGACGTCCAGTCCAGTCGCACCCGCTTCACCGCTGAACTGGCCACCACAGGCCCCGTGCTTCCCTACGAGGGGCAGCCCCTGGCCGACCTGGTCCCCGCCCTTGTCGACGAAGCCGTCCGGCAGGCCACCTGGGAGTACGCGTCCACACTCCTCGCCCGCCTCGGCGCCTGCGCCTCTTGCGGCGAGGACATCGGCCGCGCCGCCTTCACACGCGCCTCCCATCTTCTCGTCCGCATCCTCGACACGGCAGGGGCAGGGAACCGCCACCTCGTCTGCAGTGTCACGGCAACACCCGAGACACTCGTCTCCGTCCTCCATGCAGACGAAGACGACCAGGGCGCCATCCAAGTCGACGAGGCCGAAGCACTCGAATTCACCACAGTCCTGGCCCTCGGCATCGCCACCCGGAGCCCGGGCGGACTCGTCATCCGCACCAGCGCCCCCGGCACAACCGATCGCGTCTACGGCTGGCGTCTGCGCGGAGAAGGCCTCGAACCCCTCACGGCCGGCGAGGTGTTCGACGCCTACTGCACAGACATCGAATCCGGAGACATCATCTCCCCGGAATCGGACGTCGACTACTGCGTACCGCCGGCCCTGGGAGAGGAAGGACGGACACCGGGCCACCGCCACTGAACGCAAGAGGGGCGGGGGGCCCCCGGGGGGGGGGCCCCCCACGAACACCCCGGGCGCAACCACCCCCCCGCGAGAGGGGGGGCGAACC